>NZ_JBSSFD010000009.1:0-154193 GCF_054062295.1 Lysinibacillus sp. TE18511 | reverse complement strand
ACACTAATCACCTCATGATTAGTATGCGAGAAAGTGAATCAAAAGTGTACATCTTTAAGTGAGTGCGTTTGTACATGTAGATCTTAGCATTTGTACATAGCGAGTATTATGACATGCAGTATCATCTCGATACGTTATATGCTCAAAGTGCTAATGGTCAAAACTTTTATGATTTAGTAGAGCTGATGCAATCGGATGAAAATATCCGACTTGCCTACCGTAATATTAAGAAAAATACGGGTAGTCAAACGGCTGGGTTTGATGGGCTTACCATCAATGACGTAAAAAGCCTTTCCACTTCAGAAGTCATCGAGAATGTACGGAAAATGTTTTCATTCTACCAACCGCAAGCTGTTCGACGTGTCTTGATTCCAAAGTCAAATGGAAAAACTCGCCCGCTGGGTATTCCAACGATTTGGGATAGGTTGTTCCAACAATGTATCTTGCAAGTGTTAGAGCCAATATGTGAAGCGAGATTTTATAAGCACAGTTACGGATTCAGACCGAACCGTAGCACACATCATGCCAAAGCACGCTTTGAAACATTAATTAATCGAGGATGTTTCTATCATTGTGTAGATGTTGATATAAAAGGCTTTTTCGATAACGTGAACCATGCGAAACTACTTAAACAAATGTGGGCAATAGGGATTCGGGATAAAGCTTTATTATCCATTATTTCTCGATTATTAAAAGCAGAAATTGTTGGTGAGGGTTTACCGATAAATGGTACACCACAAGGTGGGATTCTCTCTCCATTGTTATCAAACATCGTATTAAACGAACTTGATTGGTGGGTTAGTCATCAGTGGGAAAACTTCCAGACAAAAAAAGTCTATAAAACACCACCTAACAAGATGCAAGCTTTAAAAAAGACCAACCTAAAACCTTGTTATATTGTCCGTTATGCGGATGACTTTAAAATTTTATGTCGAACTCGTTCACAGGCGATAAGAATGTACTACGCGGTAACTGATTTTCTGGGAAATCGCCTCCATTTAGAGGTTAGTGAAGAGAAATCAAAAGTAGTAAATTTAAAGAAAAACTCCTCAGAATTCTTGGGGTTTCGCATAAAAGCCCATCGAAAGAAAACAGCGAAACGTACGCTATATGTTGCACACTCTCATATGACGGAAAAAGCATTGAAAAACGCTCAACTAACGATTGTACAAGCTGTAAAAGCGATTCAGAGACACCAATCAGTAGAAAATGTATGGCGGTTTAATACGGTTGTAATGGGGATTCAAAATTATTACGCCGCAGCGTCACACGTCACAAAAGATTTAAATAAGCTGAACCACCGCACACATCGAACTATGCATAATCGACTGAAAGAAATGAGAAAAGAAACAACGTTCACAGACTTCACGGAATCGTTACAGAAACGGTATAAAGGATACGAATGTAAGTTGTACAAGATTAAAGAAATGATTTTCGTTCCTATTCACGCCCAACGTTGCCGAGTTAATCTCAATTTCTCACAGGACATTTGTAATTATACTACCAAAGGTAGACACAAAATCCATCGCAATCAACGAGCGATTCCTAAAGAAATCCTCACTTATGTGATGAAACAATTTATTCCACAACGCTCCATTGAATATAATGATAATCGCATTAGTCGGTTTATTACTCAATATGGAAAATGTGCTGTAACTGGTGTCTCACTAGGTTTCAATGGTTGGCACTGTCACCATAAAACACCGTATTATTTAACACAGGACGATTCCTATGGCAATTTAATGATTATCCATGAATCAATTCACCGACTAATCCACTTAAAAGACCTCGAGAAAATACAAATGCTCCTCAAAGCATTGAAATTAGATGAAAAGCAACTACTGAAAGTAAATGAATTGCGTAAGCAATGTCTGAACGCCACAATCTGACTCTACATAGCAACTTAGCCTACACATAAAAACTGAATGAATTGGATTAATGGGAACGCCGTATGCTGGGAAACTCGCACGTACGGTGTGAAGTGGGGGAAAAGCCGGAGATAACGTCAAAGGCTTACCTATCACTATAAGATCATTGAGTTGCATAGGCAGCTCTTTTTCTTTTTGAGCTAACGGGGCAGGTTAGTCAAATTTTTTTTACACTTTTTTCAACATCTTTCTTTTTTTGAAAAAATGTTTATAATTATCTTAACCTTTTCTGTTTTATCACTTTTCTAACATTTATTACTCAATTTAGGGGCGCTGATCATGGGGATAACGACATTATTATTAAATGCATTCATTATTATCATTTGTATTTTTTTCTATCAAATATTTTGGTTAGATAAAGATGGAAAAGAAGCGCGTAATACTATATTAATTTCCTTCCTTTCATCCATTGCGGTTGTTCTTTGTATGACATTCCCGTTTAAGTTTAATTATGGATACATATATGATTTACGGCTTATCCCAATCCTTTTAGCTGTTCTCTATGGTGGTTTTAGGAGTTTTATTTTTATTACTGTTATATTTGTTTCTTACCGTTTTTACTTAGGCGGAGACGGAGTCTACCCTGCAGTTATTGTATATTTTATGGCCACTTCCATTACTATGGTATCCCATTATTTTCTTGCTGGTTATTATAAAAAAAGAAAAATATTGTTCAGCTTATTGCTTATGTCTCTTTGCACTATTTCCTTTTCTACATTCGCTTTAATGAACCAAATACAGATAAACGATAAAGTTCAACCTGATTTTATTCACTTTTTATTCAATTATATAGTGATCAATATTCTGACTGTTTTATTGTCTCTTTATTTAATTGAAGGAATGATAGAAAGGTTTAAAATGAAAGAAAAAATTCACCGTGCAGAAAAATTTATGGTGACTTGTGAATTAGCAGCGTCTATAGCCCATGAAATAAGAAACCCGTTGACTACGGTATATGGATTTATGCAGATGTTTAGTAAAAACGAAATCTCTGAAACACAAAAGGATGACTATTTGCAAGTCATGCTAATGGAGTTAGAAAAAGCGCAACTCGTTATTAACGATTATTTGTCCCTTATAAAACCACAAAATGTTTCAAGAGAATTATTAGATATTAGACCAATTGTTGAGCAAGTAATAGAGGTTATTTTACCGATCGCCATCCAATGTAATGTTAAAGTTGAAAGCGATAATGAATGTTCCCATTATATATATGCCAACACCGATAATCTAAAAATGTGTTTAATTAACATTGCAACGAACGGGATTGAAGCCATGACTAATGGAGGGATGCTCCGAATTAATGTGAAAAAGGTAAAGAATCGTATTGTGATTGATATTATTGACACAGGAATTGGAATGTCTTCTGAGGAGATAAATCGAATCGCTATGCCGTTTTATTCTATAAAAGAGAAGGGAACCGGGCTAGGTACGATGATTGCATACAGTATTGTAAAAGGATTAAACGGAGATATAGAAATAAAAAGTGAAAAGGGCAAGGGAACACGGTTTTCTATTATTATTCCTTCTTCCTAATAGAAATCGTAGGGCAAAAAAATTTCGACGATTTAGAGCTTGCTGCTAAAGTACAGTTCGAAAACGAAGAATTTAAAGACGAAAAAGAAATTGAGAAAATATCCGGATACAATAACGCAATAGTATCCATTTTGGAGTGTATAAACCCAATGTATTTTTATGATTTAAATGATTAAAACAACCTTAATTGAATAAGATTGTGAAGTATTACACTTAAACTAACGAGGGCTTTAGTTGAACAAGAGCTTAAAAAAAATCAAACTTATTTACAGCTTAAGAAAAATGCCGCCTTAAAGGCGGCTGATATTTATTAACGGGCAGCTTGTATTTTCTCAAGCAATTGTAGCAAAATTTTTTCTCCTTTTGAACTTAAAACAAGGTTTCCGTTGGCATAGGACTTGTTTTCACTTGTTATTTCTCTCATGACTATACAAGGCATTCGATGCTTACGCAATATAACCTGATCATTCACAACATTTATCTCTACGGGGTCTTTATCCTCAATTTTTAGCTTTCTTCTAAGCTCCATTGGAATAGCGATTCGCCCAAGCTCATCCACCTTTCTTACAAAACCTGTGCTTTTCATAATGTACATCTCCTTTAAATTAATTAATTCTCAACTTCTTCTCAGTTCAAGAAAATTTCATCATAAAAAAACTCGGAAAGAGTCATTTCGAACCCTTTTGATATTTTTGTAATTGTAATGATCGATGAAGACTTCGTTTTCCCGCGCATAAACTCTGATACAGTAGGTTGATGCATTTGACCTTCTGATTAATTCGTTTATTAACCATCCTTTTTCATTACATAGCTGCTGTATTCTTGTTCTTATTGCATCGTTAATATTCATTAAAATTCTCTCCTTTGGATCGATCTCTCTTTAGATAGCAACGCTACTTTCATTTCCTGATTCGTCCAGAGTTGTAATTGATAATTTCGGTTCTTGTCTTACTGGAGCTACTTCAGCAGCACTATTTTCTGTTGTTTTAGCCTTCCCTTTTTCAAGTGCTGCCAAGTATTTGTCGATGTCAAAACAGTATTTATCCCCTTTAGAATGGTATTTATATCTAGGGTGTATCGTTAAATCATATTTTTTGTCTTTGAATGGTCTTTTACCGATAATTTGAACAATGCATGTATCACGTTCCATTGTTAGCAATTCATCATGCGTCATTAATTCCCTACCTAATTTAGAGGAATTTTGGCCAAAACTATCGTGATTAGAACGTGATTTTGATTCGTTATAATCATTAATTGTTTCTTTCCCTAATTCTTCACTTAGCGACTTTACTGTTGCCTTTTCTTTACCACCTAAGAATACAATTCTTTATTTAACTCTCCTCCTTTTTACATCTCCTACTATTCCTAGGTGATTTCCTAAGAATAATATCACCAATTTTCTGAAATTATCTTGTTCTTCTTTAGTATACATGTTAAATTGATAACAATTATTTAGAATATGGGAAATGAGTTCTAGTCTATCAGTATATTTTGACTTCCCGTTATTATGATAAAGAAAAGAGTGACGACATGACAAACAACAGAAGCATTGAAACAAAACTTGTACAACTTGGTAATTTAAGTGATCCGAGAACAGGCGCTGTCAGCCCACCGATTCATTTATCGACAGCATATAAACATACAGGAATCGGTGAATCCACTGGTTTTGATTATGCACGTACCAAAAATCCAACTCGTGCCCTATTAGAAGCTGGAATTGCTGATTTAGAGGGCGGAGACATGGGCTTTGCCTGTAGCTCTGGTATGGCAGCCATTCAACTAGTTCTATCATTGTTTAAGCCTGGTGATGAATTAGTGGTACCTGATGATTTATATGGAGGTACATATCGACTTTTTAATTTCTTCGAAGAGACATATAATATTAAGCCTGTTTACTCTAAATTTGAATCAGTTGAGCAGGTAGAAGCTTTAATCACTGACAATACACGTGCCCTTTTCATCGAAACGCCAACAAACCCACTTATGCAGGAATTTGATTTAGAAGTGTATGCTGAATTAGCTCATAAGCATGGCGCATGGTTAATTGTAGATAACACGTTCTATACACCTTATTTCCAACGCCCTATCGAGTTAGGTGCAGATATTGTCCTTCATTCAGCTACTAAATATATCGGCGGACATAATGATGTATTAGCTGGTTTAGTTGTTGCAAAAGGAGCAGAATTAGCTGAACGTATTGGCTTTATTCACAACGGTAGCGGTATGGTATTAGGTGCGATGGATTCCTGGTTGCTGATTCGTGGCTTAAAAACAATGCATCTTCGATTAAAGCAGCACGATGCAAATGCGAAAGCAATTGCTGCCTATTTAGAGGAAGAAGAACTTGTGACAGACGTGCTGTATACAGGAAAAGGTGGCATGCTATCATTCCGCTTGAAACAAGCTGAGTGGATTGACCCATTCCTTCGTAACTTGAAGCTAATTACTTTTGCCGAAAGCCTTGGTGGTGTTGAAAGCTTTATTACATATCCTGCCACTCAAACACATGCAGATATGCCTTACGAAGAGCGTATTGAACGTGGTGTATGCGACAGATTACTGCGCTTCTCAGTTGGAATAGAAGAGGTAGAAGATTTAATTGCTGATTTAAAACAAGTATTCGATATCCTTAGAAAAGAGGCATAAAGATGAAGCAACATATTGAAACAAGCCTTATTCACGCTGGGGTTCGTGACGGCTATGAAAATAAAAAGGGTGCAGTTAATGTGCCTATGTATTTATCATCTACTTTCCATCAAGAGAGTATCGATGAATTTGGTGAATATGACTATGCGCGATCTGGAAACCCTACACGTGATGCACTAGAAAAAGCAATCGCAGAGCTTGAAGGTGGTGTACGTGCACATGCATTCTCTTCTGGGATTGCTGCAGTTTCAGCGGCATTAATGCTACTTTCTCAAGGTGATCATATTGTGATTACTGAGGACGTTTATGGTGGAACGTACCGCTTTGTTTCCAAAGTTTTACCACGTTTCGGTATTTCCCATACTTTCGTGGATTTCTCAGATTTAGCAGCGGTTGAAGCAGCCATTACTCCAGCAACAAAGCTGCTCTATATGGAAACACCGTCGAATCCAACACTTGGCATCACAGATATTCGCGGGATTGTTGCTCTAGCCAAACAGCATCATTGTTTAACCTTTTTAGATAATACTTTTATGACACCTTTACACCAACGTCCACTTGAGTTAGGTGTCGATGTTGTTATTCATAGTGCTACAAAGTTTTTATCTGGGCACTCCGATATTATCGCAGGATTGACAGTAACTGCTGACGAAAAGCTTGGTCAGGAGCTGTACTTTATCCAAAATTCATTCGGCAATATATTAGGTGTACAGGACTGCTTTACTCTATTGCAAAATATTAAAACAACAGATGTGCGTTTTAGTCGTTCTGCTGAATCAGCACAAAAGATTGCGGAGTTTTTAGCTGAAAATTCCCTTGTCGAGCAAGTATACTATCCAGGGCTTGCATCTCATCCTGGCTATGAGATTCATCATCGTCAAGCCACGAGTGCAGGTGCAGTACTATCCTTCCGTCTACCAAGCTATGAAGCTGCTAAAGTACTTGTAGAGGCGATGAAAATTCCTGTTTTCGCTGTCTCTCTTGGTGGTGTTGAATCAATTTTATCCTACCCTGCTAAAATGAGCCATGCAGCCATGGAACCCGAAGAACGAGCAAAACGCGGTATTACGGATGGACTATTACGTTTCTCAGTAGGACTAGAGCATGTTGATGATCTGATTGCAGATTTCGCTCAAGCATTAGATGTTGCCGCAAAAGCTTAGAAAATGACAAAACAACCGCGTCTCTTTTATTTAGAGACGCGGTTTTGTTCAATTAAATGTAGCTTTTATATAGATGACAAATCAATTTTTCACACGAGCCAATACTCGATGCAAATAATCTCCATGTCCTTGTGCTAGTGTCACTTCCTGCTCGCTTGAGATCCAGTAAAATGAAAACACAAAACCTGACTCGTTTACACCTGTAGGACAATGTTGCCATGTATCTCGTTTTTCATTCGTAGTTAAATGGTAAAAATAACGTTTTTGCAGAACCCCTGAATGATGATTAAAATAATCTTGGGCAATTAACCCCTTAACGGTTAAATGGGGTAAACCTGTCTCCTCAAACATCTCTCGGGTTACAGCCTCTAACGGTGTTTCCCCTTTCTCTACCGTGCCTTTAGGAATTTGAATTCCTGCTCCTTCTGTATTTTGCTCAAATACTAGCACCTGTAACCGACTCTCATGCTCTCTCGTAATATAGCCAAACGCTTTTTCAACAACTTGCATGAAGTCCATCCCCCTTCGAGTAATTTAATGTTACAATAAATAGAAAATTTAGAATTGCGGGTGAAAAGTGTTGACATTAATTATACGACAGATGGTAGAGAATGACATCTTTTTTGTGCAAGAAATTGCCAAGAAAAGCTGGCTTGAGCTTACTCTCACTTCGTTCTAGTGATTCTGATATTTTTATCAGCGATGTTTGATGCTTTATCAGCGATTCTGGCTCTTTTATCAGCGATGTTCGAGGTTTTATCAGCGATTCTGGTACTTTTATCAGCGTTCGAGGTTTTATCATAATTCTACACGATTGACATGAATTATCATCATGCGAAGGGCTTTATGAAAATGGAGGAGTTTGATGACATTTTCGATGGGCATATATTAAAAACAGTTAAACTCAGCTTAACAATAGAGTAGCGGAGCTATAATCTACGCAGTTACTCATTGTGATAAGAATGTAATCTATGCAAGATTGATATGCTCGGATTGGATGACTAAAGCTGTTAACCCTGTTTCACTTCCTGATTCATGTGCCTCTCCTGTTTGCCAAAGAACACCGTCTCCAGTCTTAATGATTACTTTCTCTTTATCCTCACCGCAAATCCATCCTTCGCCCTGAATAACTATAAATAACTGTGGAACGGGAGCTTCATGCATTCCAACAACACCACCTGGCTCTATATAAATGAAGCCATTATTTGCAGGCTCCACCGTTTTCATGATTTTCGTATAAAAAGCATCGATCGATTGATAATTGTTAATTTGATTGGCCAACTCTTGTGTGAAATTATATTTTTTCATGTAAACATATTTTCCTTTCAATTTTTTTTGCTACCATCCTATACATTAAAACATCATCTATATATTTATTATTATGTAGCTTAATTTCATTGATTTTTCTTCCTTCTTCAACAAATCCCATCTTTTTAAGACTTTAACCCCTTGTTGTGAAGCTGTAGTAGTGATTATTAATGCGATTGATTTATTGTGCATTTTATACAGGAAATAGTCCGTAATAACTTTAAATACCGAGTATGCTATTTTTAGTATACTCGGTATTTAATAATCGAAGTACATTGTTTATTGTGTTTGTCTGTTGCTTATATAATAAATTGGTTACGCCCTTCTGTTGTGTAGTAATCAATTTCTTCTTGAATGTCTAAATTGTCTTCGATAGGCTTTATTGTCACTGTTTTACCCTTTTCATAGTCGCCATAATCTCTAATATATGACCTAATACTAGAGTCATCTTTTATATTAACAAACGTTTCATAATCTACTAATTCACCTTCCACATGCAATGAACAGTACACTATAAATTCGTTATCATAACAAGTCTTACATAAACCCTCATCATATGGTTCGTAATCATCATCATCAAAAGCAACATGCTGTCCACATGCTTCACAATCATATTCTGCAACTAATGACATATTGAATTCCTCCTTAGTGTTTATAAATTATTTAAATAGCTAACATATTACGTCCTTTTGAATTGTCTCCCCTTTAATTTATGTTAAAGATTATATCAGATTAATTACAAATTATTGAATATAAAATAATAATTGGGTCCAAAATCATGCATTAAGTTCATCACCATAAGTTAGGGATGATAAGTTAAAACGTATGCTATTGCATATAAGTTGATTGTAGTGAGGCTGGGCGACTCCTTAGGGATCACAGATGAGACCCTGAAGAGAAGCAGCTCATCGGAGATCACCCCACATTGATAAGCCATACATATTATTCTCTTTGATTTTGGAAAACAAAAAAACCCAGAATAAATTCTGGGCATGATGACACTTACTTTTCTAGCATGATTAAAACTGACGGGCTTTTGCTTCGCTTCTCAAGATACGGTTATGAAGGGTAATCTCCGTTTCCCCGTTAACTTGAGATTTTGAGTGCTTAATCCTTGACCAGTTGCGGTGGATTTTTTGAGATTTCGGGTCTAAATGTTCAAACCTACTCATTTGCCATCCTCCTCATCATTATAGATTTCATAAGTGAAATCTGTGTTAGTATGACCTTGCAAGTAAAAATTATTCAGCTTTTCCCCACACTTCTTGCAATGTACTTCTAAATAACGCATCTAATTTTTGTGTTGGATCATCAACTTTGATATTTAAATTTTTACAGTAAGTCTCAATATGCTTTATTTCTTTATCTAAATACTCATTAATACTTTCAATACGCGGCTCCATATTTAGTTCTTCACCAGCCATTTTTCTCTTTAACAATTGCTGAATCTCCGTTTTTAAAGAGCCTTCAGGAATGATTTCATTTAATAATTCTTGAAAATCAATTGGTGGTACCGTTTGTTTTTTTTCTATCCATTTACATGCCAAAACCGGTCTTAGTACATAAAAATATTTTTTTATTTTAACTTCTGAACTTTGCAAATATTCCCGATAGTTGTTTTTAGCCATGTTTAAATAGTGATATAAGCTTGCGTTTGGATAAAATACTTCATTTTCCAATAATCGTACATTGTCAATGAATGAATATTGCTGATCATAAACAATATTGCTTCGTAACCATTCTAAAAGCGGTGGATTACTTTTACGAAATAGCCTTAATGCTTTTGTTATTTCCCAGCCACTAATATCCAACAAATCATTAATAGGCATTTCAATAACATCTCTCTTAGCACCAATTCCTTGTGGATCTATTGAAAGATACCACTGTGGTTGATGAATATAAATGAAACGAACATCATAATCACTGTCCTTGGAAGGAAATCCCCAAGCGCGACTACCCGATTCTACCGCATATAAAATTTTTATTTGATACTCTTTTTCGATTTCTTTTAATTTATTTAGTATCATTTCTTTCATTTAAATACACCACTTTCCAAATTCTTCAAAACATTTTAAAAACCTTCTATCACAGCTATGATTGTGGCTCCGGGAAATTTAGTCGATTCTTTTATTGCAATAAAATTTGAAGAATTGTAATACATACAGCCGCAACAATGGGCACTACTTTTAAAGATGTGTAGCCGACCGAAGATGTACATATTGGTTCTAACGGATCCTTTGTTGGTGAAGCTAAATATTGAAGAAAACGTTGCCAGCGACTTTTCTTATATGTCATTAGCTGCTTGGGAATCTCCACTTCATCTTTATCTAAGCTGTCTTTTAACCATTGCTCTTTTTGAAATTCATCCTTAAGCATCGAAATCCTCCTTTAGCTCTTCCTTTAAAGTTCTTATCGCATTATGTAGCCTCGATTTAACTGTACCAAGCGGAATGGACAAAATTTGTGCAATTTCCTCCTGTGGCAAATCATGATAGTAAACGAGCAAAATAACTGCTCGTTGCTTTTCGGGTAATTGAAGTATCGCTTCTTGTATCGTTAATTTCTCGTCAGCAGACATTCGATGACTGGACGTCGGTACTAAAAACGGGAAGAGCGTGCGCCATTTTTTGCGCCGATTCAATTTATTAATCATTAAGCGATACGCGATTTGAAATAAAAAGGCTTTCACCGTTCCCTTTTGCTGATCAAAATCTTCTTTCATATATTGTAAACGCTCAAAGGTATCTTGCACAATATCAACGCTTAGCTGATCTTCCCGGGTATAACGAAATAAAAAGCAGTACAGAGGCTCATACAAACGACTATAGAGCTGTTCAAAGCCATTGACATCACCGTTCTTATAGGCCTCCATCCACTCCTCATTGCTTATCATCTAGCTCATCCCCCCAATGAGCCTTAATGGACTTCAATGTTATGGACACACGTGAAATTAAGTATGCGACTGTTACAATGACCCATACTTGCGATTGATTTGTAAAAAACTGCACATATGGATTTTCGATTGTTTGGCCGGTAGATACGAGCATATTTAATGCCTGCACACAAAATATCGTATAAATAGCTAAGACAAGCGTTAACGTATCAAACACATTCCAGCGTAAAAAAACAGTTGATTTTTTATAGTTAATTTTCCCATTCTCACGTACAATATATTTTCGCTCCATGGAAATAGCAATCACCATGAATACTACCATCATGATACCACCAATAATAAGAGACACCATCCATCCAATTCCCATCAAATCACCTACTGTTATATACTTTTTTAGCGATAGCTGCTAACACCAAGCTAATCACTGCTAAAATCATAAAATACTGATATTGCGGAAGCCAAGTTTCGCCCATTAAATTTAAAGACACTTGCAAGCTATCAAATAAATATAGCATTGGATTCCAGATTAAAAAAATAAAATAATCTTGGGGGTTTTTTTCCGCTAATGTTAAAAACATCGATGTCATTTGTATTGAAAACATAAATATCAACATAATCGGTACCAACATACTTGTTGCCACTTTTTCATTTTTAAATAGACCTGCCAATATAAAACTCAATGGATACAATGCCAGTAACACAAAGTTACTCATTAAAATAATTAGAATAAATGATGATAATGAAATATCAATAATAAAAGAGTAACCAATGAGGAGTAACACTAAAAATAGATTTAATAAAGTAAAAACACCGATTCCCATCCCAATATAGTAAGTGTGTGGCTTAATGCCTGTACGCTGCACCCATTGGAGGGTTTTATTGGCCTTCATATCTGCTAAATAAATTGTAGCACTAGAAAAAGAAAAGAAGAAGATTAGCATTATTATAGAAATCGGTAGAAACTGACCTTTAATCAAAAATTCAAATGATTCTTCAGTCATCACGCTTTTAGCAAAAAATGATATGCTCATAAATAAAAAGGCTGGCAGTATATTTCCAATAGCCATTCCTGGATTACGTACACTTTCCAACATATACATACGTGCAATTTGTTTCATCATCCCGCTTTTCCTCCTAAAATTTGACCTGTCACTTCATAGTAAAGACCTTCAATTCCCGGCAATTTCGCCTCTGTGTATTTTCTATGGAGCTCATCCTGTGTACTATTTTCAATAAGCTTCCCATCTTTTAAGATCACTACATAATCAAATAACGATTCTAATCCTGCTACCTCGTGGCTAATAATAATAATCATTTTGTTACGTTGACGAATTTCATGCTGTAAGTAAAACATCAATTGCTTTTTCTTCGTTAAATCTAAATCAGCAAATGGCTCATCTAATATGATAATCGGTTTATTTAATAAAAAAGAAAGGAAGATCGATACTGCTTTTCGCTGACCACCTGACGCATTTTTCACCAAGATATGGTCATAAGTTGGTAAACCTAATATTTCATAGAGCTCTCCCAATTCAACTTGATTGTTCGTTAATGTAGTAAAAAGTGCCATCACTTCACGAATTTTCAGATGCTGATAACTCGAAAAAAATTGGTATTGCAGCGCTACTTGCTCATGTACTTGTAGCGACGAATCATTGAATAAAATAGAACCTCCATCAGCTTTTTCATCTCCAGCTATACATTTCGATAATGTAGATTTCCCCGCTCCATTCTGCCCCAACAATAAATAGCAATAACCCATTTTAAATGTGGCCGACACACCATCTAAAACGTTCACACCATTATAATTTTTCACAAGATCCTTCACAATAAGCTCCAAAATAAACCCTCCCTATTTTTGTATTTTCACTAACTATACAAACGAGGATTGCAAAAGGTTCACTTTATTTTTAAAAAAATGAAATAAAATTATATGTTTCTATAAAATGATTTTTTATGTAAAATAAATAATTATTGGAAATTATTTAAAGACAAAGGCTCATCACCATAACGTGGGGCGATTTCCTGAATATACACGGAAAATATTCGATAAGAATTCACCCTTCAATATCCTATTGGCTATGGTATTTCACAACGAACAAAACTAAAATCGTATTTATATAGAGAAAAAAATTTTATTGTTTTTACAGTACGAATAATAGAAAACTATGTTAAAGGGAGTTACATAAGTGAGCGATTTAAAAGAACTTAAGTATTTTTTAGGACCATATTTTGGTTCAGAGATTGGCTGGGAGCTAATCGAATACGCTGTAATTAATCATAGAAAATTAAGTAGAGAAGAACGTTCCAAATTTAAAGAAGAACTTCTTTATATAAAACAACTATTAGAACAAAATCAGTATGATAAAATACAACAAATTATTGAGAAGAATGATTTTGAAGATACAAAGCTTTACGATATAGACAAAATACAAAAATTTATTGATGAGATTTTG
This sequence comes from Lysinibacillus sp. TE18511, assembly GCF_054062295.1. Lineage (NCBI taxonomy): Bacteria > Bacillati > Bacillota > Bacilli > Caryophanales > Bacillaceae > Lysinibacillus > Lysinibacillus sp. TE18511. Next base: position 140,263 of record NZ_JBSSFD010000009.1, on the reverse strand, counting down.
CCTATTATTGAGAAATATGAATATAAGGAAGAGATCCCCTATGTCCCTTTTAAAGCTTTAAATTATTTATTTGATACAATTAATATCTCCGCTAAAGCATTTATATCTTTTGACTTTATTGCTATAGATATTAAAAGAGAAGGGGATACATTTATACATCATATCTTGCAGGATTTACAATATGTAAAAAAAGTCTTTATAGAGAAAGATGAGACTAAAATTCAAAAGTTACTCCAACTTGCAAGAGAAAAAGGAGTTTATATTTTAGACTCTCAATATCGTGATGAATTTATCCAAGTCGTAACGAATGAGTTAAGTTAATGAACAAGAAAGTCCTTTGATTAGCTTGCCAACCATCACAAAAGACCTCTCAGCAAAGAAAGGTCTTTTGTTGTTTAGGATTTAATTATTTTCCAAAATTCTGTCCCATAGCTTTTATGACTAAATTCAACAGGTATCTGTGTCTTCTCTAAGTTGTCGCCGACGCCTATTTTATTAACTTTATTTTGTAATGGTGAACCAAATGAAAATGCCAGTTGCAAATCAGTAAGGTTAAATAAAATTGAATGCACTGTGCCAAAGCCTTCTTTGTAATTATGAACAGATAACCCTTTAGGAAACTCTGTTAAAAGTAGTTCTTGGATTTCATCAATAGATTTTTTTCCACTTTCCTTACATTTTTTCTCTAAAATATCGTATCTTAACTGAGAATGCTCAAGTTTGCCTGGCTCCATTTCTTGTATTGTTGAAAACAGTCCATGGTTAGTTGCAATTAAATAATCTAATTCGGTACGTTTAACTTCTTTTACACCGTCGTATGTTCCAATCAATGCTGCATCGCCATGTGCATCAGCTATAAGTAAATTCATATTCGTTCCTACCGGCATATTGTTAACCATATAAATTGCTTCTTCAACATTTTTACAATTTTCTAATAACGCTCTGACGATAACCATAAACTGTAAACCATGTGCTGCGGGTGGTCTCATACCTGGATATTTCCCAATGGGCATACCACACGATGCATAAGCGACACACAGACCTTTTTCGTTTAAACCGTCACTTCGTCCGAATGTGGAAACAGAAAATCCTGTATGGGTATATTTCCCTTCTACATTTGTTGTACATAAGCGCATATCTGAAATATCAGGAGATAGATCATAATTTCTTACAACATATGTTTTACCATCAGCCATTTTTCCTGGCAAAATAGCCCCTAAACTACATCCTCCAGGAATTAACCACCCATTTTGATAATAATTTAATTGGTTAGGTTCATAGCCAAAGCCTTCCGCAAAGCCTTCTAATTCTTCGTTTAAACCTGGGCAATACTGTGCTATTTGTGCTTTCATTTCAAAATAAGCTTTATCAGAAGTGATATTTTCCGTAAAAAATAGCGATTTAGCAATAGGATTTTTTTGAAATTCTCGTGCTTGTTGTTTTCCAATCTCGTATGAACTGCCTTTAAGAAATGTAAATTGTCCTGTATTAGTTCTCATTGATATACTCCATTCTGTTTGTTACTAGCAAGCCATTGTTACCTTGCTAATTACAGAATAAAGTCTCCATCTACTGGAGAGTTTAGCTAGTATCGTCCTTCATTACCTACTTTCTAACTTTCACAAACACTTTTGTCAAAAAATCATTTGGATGGATCTCAATATTCGGTTTAATATTTATTGGGTTTACTACTTCAGATGGGATTAACCCCTTTATGTATTGCTCCATAAACATCCCTTCTACCTGAAGTGATTGCTTTGTAAGCCATTCCTGCAAACGACTATAGCCATAATGTAGCTCTGAATAGGGTCCTTTTACATTGATACAAGCATACATGCCTTCTGGTATTTCTTTTATATTCGTATTCTGCTGAGATGCTTTTACTGGTAACAGTAGCTCAACATCTGCTGCATTTTGATGTCTATCATGTTGATGAAAAATCGAAAGAAGCTCCCCATCAATCTCTAATTGATAGGCATATATTCGTTCAAATAATTTTTGCACTAGCCTATCCATGTCAATGATGTTTATCTTTTCACGGATGGATAGCACGTGTATTTTTGGTCGTTCTTCTATGTAACAAGTGGATAATGTTGGCTTTGGAGTTAATGTCTCAGCACTCTTTAGAGAATTTTTCACCTGGACAATAGTATGAATTTGTTGCGCGATCATTTCTTGTTGGTGCTCTAATTCCTGAATTTTATTAGTTAATCTCAGCTCTAAATCTTCCCTATCATTTTGTCCTTTAGTAACCTGTTCAATTTCTTTTAATGAAAAATGGCAATTTTTTAGAACCTGTATAGTCTTTAGCTCTTCAATCTTATCGTAATCATAATAACGATAGCCGGTCACTTGATCTATAAAAGATGGCTCGAGTAACCCAATATCATTATAATATCGAATCGTTTTTACAGGGACATCACACAGTTTCGAAAACTTTCCAATGCTATACATAATAAAACCTTCTTTTCAAATTTTGTTGAATTCGATTAATCATGCTATTTCCTTCACTTTCAAATCGCTCCTTGCTTAGTTATTATATATCGTACGATAGAATGTGGTAAATGTTTCAAATAGCATGACCATAACATGGGGTTGATTGGGTCGTTCGATGAGCCGCTCCGTTCTCAGTCTCATTGATCAGCTTGCCTAAATTCTTAAGATGGTTTATATAAAGAGCCCTAAGTAAACAAAAGAGTATGCTCTGATTTGAGCATACTCTTTTGTTAGATACTAATTATGAGCATTTCTGATACTATGCAATGGATGATCATACTGTTTCGTAGGAGCATTACCTTTCTTCCGCGGGTATTTACTAATTTCAATCGGTTCACCTCTGTTAATAAACAGGAGATGAATTGCTCGTATAGAAACTTACTTTTTAAAACGATTGCCTGTATTGGCGTATACAAGTGCGAAAATTGTAAGCCCTATAAAGAGAATTAGCCCTACGATAAATAGCCATTCCGTCTTGAATAGCTCATTCAACCCCCATAATAGCAAGCAAAAACAGTAGCCATACATCACCTTACCCATAAATTTAGCAAGTGCTTTTTCGTTATATTTCTCTTTTTCACTGTCAGACATCGTATTATAGCCTGCTAGTAAAAATGCTCCTTTTCCTTGAGATAAAACGATCGCAAAGATTAGGAATGGAATCATAATTATAAAGTAAACAACGGCTTCCATCATGCTTAGTCTCTATTTTCATTCATAATAAATTGCTGAATGGCTGGCAGTAGTTCCTTATGAAGTGGCAATGATGGGTCTGAATACGTCGCTAAATTGCCTGCACGATCTGCTGGGGCATCCTTTAACACATGATTCATGCCGTCCATATATAAGAGCTCGGCATCTTGTTTACTTTTCTTTAACGCTTCCGCATCAGTTGCTGTTACTTGTAGATCATTCGTACCTTGGACAAGTAGAACACGGCTATTCACTTTTGCTAATTCACTTGCAGGGTTATATTTTAACCATGACATCATATAGGGTTGAACAGAAGAACGGAATAATGCTTGTAAATCTGGTGAAACGTTCTTCACTAGCTCGCCTTTTTTCAAGGATGCCAGTATATCTGTTGATTCCTTTAGAAGCTGTGGTGATAACTGACCTTTTAATTGCTCTAGCAGAACTTCATCTATTGGTCTTCCAGTGCCTGCTATGGAAACAAAGGACTCTACATTTGTTTTTTGTGCTGCTAATAAACCGATTAGTGAGCCTTCGCTATGTCCAATAATATGAACACTTGAATAAGCTTTATTAGCTAAAAGGGTATTAATTACTTGAACTGCGTCGTCTACATAATGGTCAATAGACATATCCTCTTCCTTTGTTGAAAGCGATTTATTGTCCCCAATTCCACGCTTATCGTAACGAACAGATGCTATCCCTTCATTTGCTAAGCCTTCTGCCAGCATTTTTAAACTATCATTTTTCCCAGCTAAAGCCGAATTACCATCCTTATCAGTTGGACCAGAGCCAGCTAAAATTAGTACAACTGGAGATGGCTGTTCGCTAGCCTTTTGAAGTGCCACTGTTAAATCACCATCTTTAACAGGAATCTTCACTGTTTCATAAGTCACGGGTTGTTCTTTATAAGGTTTTAACACTAGTGGGAATTTGCCACCATTTTGTTGGAATGTTGCCTCAATTTGCTGATCTTTTAATGTCCCGTTAATTTCAATATTAGAGCCATTTAAGTTGATCGCAACCGTTACTTGATCGCCGTTATATTTAATGTTGTTAAATGGATAATTGGCTAAGCCTTGTACTGGTACTGATAATGTCCCACTATCCTTTTGTAACTCAACAATAATTGGAAGTGCCCCGTTTGGTGTCTCAATATTCCCTTCCCATTTGCCTACTAGCTGCTCATTCATTTTCTCATCCCTCTCAGTCACTTTTCCTTTTGCGTTATCTTCCTTCTGAGTGCAGGCTGCTAGTAGAAAAAATGCGCAACATAAAAAGAATAGTTTTTTCATAAAATCTCCCCCTCTATTGAAAGATGGTCAATAAGATTGGTAAAAATATGACGAATAAAATGATATAGCTCCATTTATTTGCCAGATTCAGGGTCCAACCAACACCGAATTTTTTTTGTACTAATAATGAAGGGTCATTTTTATTAATGTATAAAATACCCCATTTCCAGTATCGATCATCGGCAACAGCTGTTTCATTTGTATGTAAATCATCAAAACGTTCATTACTTTTATTGAACTTCCAAATTAAGAGGATAAGCCCACCTAAAATGATTACATTAAAAACGATAAAGAGCGGGAAAAAGTAAGGAACCGTTTGACCCTCTAAAATCACTGTCGTGTAATGTGAAACTACAAAAAGAATGGTTAAACTAAAATTAATTGCAACGAAGTACCAGCTTCCATACTTACGTTGTTTAAGCTCTCTATTGGCTGAAGCTTCTTTGTCTTGTGCACTCAATTGTATTTTGGCACTTTTCATACCTTTACTCATGATGAAAAAGCTGATTTGTAGCCCTAGTAACATAAGTGGCAATTCGATAACTGATAGCCATGTTTTTTCTGTCCAGGCATCTACCTCACCCGCTGCATTCCAATGGGTAGCAAATACATCTGGGATTGAACTGTAATTCATATATGTAAAGGTAATCAATGCTAAAGTAATAATAATTGGTAATGTGAAAAATGTAGGTGAGAGTACTTCATCTCTGTCTCGTATAGATAAATCCGTGACATAAACAGTTTTTACGTGTGCTTCCCAATTTTCTTGTTTTTTCAGTTTTTTCGTTTTTAAATGATAAAACATATAAAGTCCGGCTGATATGAGCAGCATGACGTATAGTAAGATTAAGGATAATAAAACAAATTTCTCTTCCTGAATGGACGTAAATAGTAGTAAAATTTGGCCTAAAAGAAAGGCAGCTGCTATGCTTCCAACAAACATGCTGTAGTGCTTTTTGAATATTCGCAATTGCTGATGTTGCACATAGGGCTCTGGAATTGAAACACCAAACACGATTGTTTTTCTAGTTAAATGTGGTGTTATTGTTTCCAATACTCCTACGAAGATAAAAATGCCTAATATAAAAAGCATATTTTCCCTACTTCCATTGTTTTAAAATTCGATGAAACAAACTCGTCATCTGATCTTTTTCAAGACCACGTGCAAACGCTTCAGCCATAATTGGCTTTAATGCATTTTCTACTTTTTCCATTTCTGTCTCTTCCAGTTCTTTTTTTTGACCACCGATAATGATCGCCTTTGCTTTCGGCTTTAATTCGATTAAGCCTTTTTCTTCAAGTTCATGATAGCTTTTACTTACCGTACTGACATTAATACCTAAATCCGAAGCCATTGAACGAACTGACGGTAATGTATCACTATTTTTTAACTCACCCTTAGCTATTAACTCAATTAACTGATTCGCTAACTGTTTATAAAGCTGTAATTCACTGCTTGGATCTAAATGAATTTGCATCTTACCCCTCCAATCTGTATCGCTTATTACCAAACAGAAATCTGTCACACTTAGAATAATACAGATTTATATTTAATGTCAAATTAATTACAATCTTTTCATATAAAAAGGACCCAGAAAAATTCTGGATCCAAGAACACTTATTACTATTTGATTTTATTTGTATCGGTTTTTGCTTCTTCTTAAGCTACAACAAAACAGAATATCCTCTGCCTCACCAATTCCTTAAGATTTTTAGAAGCTCACCTTATACAACTGTGGCGGACTTTCCTGAGATTCCTGGTCTTTGGGTGTTAGACTACTCATTCTACATCCTCCTAATCATATTAGATTAATAAGTGATTCCGCACTTAATATGAGCCGTTTAACCAGTATTTATTCATGGTTTTTCTTATTTTTTAATGGTTGCCTTAAAGACGCACTATCTTTACGCTTGTTCTTTAAAGACTTGTTGCGCAATGGTTAGTGCATTTTGCACACGTGGAAAACCTATGTAAGGCACTAATTGCAATAATGCTTCCACGATTTCTGTTTGTGTTAAGCCTGCATGTAAACCACGTTTAATATGTGTTTTTGTTTGTGGAGCAGCACCTTGAGTTACTACTGCCGTCATGACAACAAGTGCACGGCTTTTAGCATCTAGCCCTGGGCGTGAATAAACATCGCCATAAGCAAATTCAATAATCATTTTGCGTAAATCCGGTGCCACATCAGCTAGTGCATCCGACTCAATCATTCGTGCTGCTTCTTCCTCCGTGACATATTGTTTAATTGTTTCGTACCCCAATGTAAAACGATCATTCATTTGTAAATCCCTCCCATTGTTATTTCTTTACACAAAAACCCCAATTCCGCGTCTCCAGAATTGGGGATTGTCCTTCACGTATGTAAGGGGCTCTTTTTCATTTCACCCTCCGGCTCTAACGAAAAAGGAAAATGGGTTTTCATAGTGCCTCACTGGACAGCTTTAATGAATATCTATGCAAAAGTCACGAGGACATGCACGCTAAGGTAATTATTAAAAAAGACAAGTTTTTGCCTTTTCAATTTGGATTTTTACTTGATCAAATCCTGTACCACCTAAAGAATGACGACGGCGAACCGCTGCTTCTGGTGCTAGTACGTCGTAAATATCCGCTTCGATCAGTTCACTTTCTTGTTTCATCTCTTCAAGCGGTAAATCTAATAAATAGATGCCCTTTTGGATACATGTGAATACAAGTTTTCCTGTCACTTCATGTGCTTCACGGAAAGGCATACCTTTTGTTGCAAGATAATCTGCAAGCTCCGTAGCATTGGAGAAGTCAGAGTGTACTGCCTGGTGCAAACGCTCTGTATTGACAGTCATTGTGCGAATCATACCTTCAAAGATTTTTAGGGAACCAAGAATTGTATGGACTGTATCGAACATACCTTCTTTATCTTCTTGCATATCTTTGTTGTATGTTAACGGTGTTCCTTTAAGGACTGTTAATAAGCCCATTAAGTTACCGTAAACACGCCCTGTTTTTCCACGAATTAACTCGGCCATATCAGGATTTTTCTTTTGAGGCATAATGGAAGAACCTGTTGAGAAGGCATCATCCAATTCGATAAATTTGAATTCATCTGTTGACCACAAAATAATTTCCTCTGCAAAACGAGATAAATGCGCCATTAATAATGATGAATGGCTTAAAAATTCAACGATAAAATCACGGTCACTTACTGCATCCATAGAGTTGGCATAAACCTCGCTAAATCCTAGTAATTCTGCTGATTTTAATCGGTCGATTGGGAAAGTTGTGCCAGCCATTGCACCTGCACCTAAAGGCAGAATATCAATACGCTTCATCGATTCCGTAAAACGTTGTTTATCACGCTCTAACATCCAGAAATAGGCCATTAAGTGATGAGCAAACGAGATTGGCTGTGCACGCTGAAGATGTGTATAGCCTGGAGCAATCGTTTCCACATGCTCTTCTGCTTTTTCTAGCAATGTTTTTTGGAATGTTTCAATTAAACCGATTGCTTCCTTCACACGCTTCTTCAAGAAAATATGCATATCGGTTGCCACTTGGTCATTTCGGCTACGACCTGTGTGTAGTTTACCACCTACAGGACCAATTAAATCAATAAGCATTTTTTCCAAATTCAAGTGAATATCTTCATTGGCAACTGTAAATTCTAGCTCACCTGCAATTGCCTTTTCTTGTAATTGTGCTAGACCACCAAGAATGGCCTCTACGTCAGCCGTTGGTAAAATCTCTGTTGCGCCAAGCATCGTAACATGCGCTACGCTACCTTCTAGATCTTCTAGAACAAGCTGTTGGTCAAAGCCAATCGATGCGCCGAACTCGTCCACCCATGCTTCTGCTGATTTTTGGAAACGTCCGCCCCAAAGTTTTGTCATAACAGCTCACCTTTTCCTTCATGACTTATCAAAAAGGTGCAGCGCAATGCTACACTACACCTTACTTGTCAAAATTATTTTTTATTAACAGAAGAATTCACTACTGTTGGCAGACCCCATAATTCGATGAAGCCTACTGCTGATGCATGGTTGAATTGGTCTTCTTTTGAATATGTTGCTAATTTTTCATTGTATAGTGAATTTGGAGATTTACGTCCTTCCACAATGGCATGACCTTTATAAAGCTTCACGCGTACAGTTCCGTTCACAAACTTTTGTGATTCAGCAAGGAATGCTTCCAAAGCATCACGTAATGGAGAGAACCATAAACCATCATAAATTAATTCAGATAGCTTTTTCTCAATGACTGGTTTGAAGTGTGCTAACTCTTTTACAAGTGTTAAGTCTTCAAGTTCTTTATGAGCCGTTAATAGCACTTTTGCTCCTGGAATTTCGTATACTTCACGAGATTTAATACCAACTAATCGGTTTTCTACGTGATCGATACGCCCAACACCATGTGCTCCAGCTACTGCATTTAGTTCTTGGATTAAATCAGCAAGCTTCATTTCTTTACCGTTTAAAGATACTGGCTTACCAGCAACAAATTCAAGTTCTACATATTCTGCAACGTCTGGAGCGTTTTCCACAGAAACTGTTAAACCGTATGCTTCTTCTGGTGGAGATACCCATGGATCTTCCATTACACCCGCTTCATTTGCACGGCCCCATAAGTTTTGGTCAATAGAGAATGGTGAATCTAACGTTGCAGGAATCGGTACATCATGTTTCATTGCATATTCGATTTCCTCATCACGGCTCCAGCCCCACTCACGTACAGGTGCTAATACCTCTAAGTCTGGATTTAACGCTTTGATTGAAACTTCGAAACGAACTTGGTCATTACCTTTACCTGTGCAACCATGAGCTACTGCGTCCGCACCTACTTGGTTTGCAATTTCCACTAATTTTTTTGAAATTAATGGACGAGAAAGTGCCGATACTAGTGGATATTTTTGTTCGTACCAAGTATGAGCTTGTAATGAGATTAATGCATATTCTTCAGCAAACTCATCCTTCGCATCTACCATATATGATTCAATAGCTCCTACTTGAAGAGCTTTATTTTTTACAAATTCAAGATCCTTACCTTCACCTACGTCAAGACAAACTGCAATAACGTCCCAACCTTGTTCTTTTAACCATGGAATTGCTACCGAAGTATCAAGACCGCCTGAGTATGCTAATACTACTTTTTTATTTGCCATAACAAATGCGCCTCCAATTTGCTCTATAGGATATGTATTTTTATACATTCACTTAAAAGTTTATACACGAATAGTATCATGTTATAAAAATAAAAACAAGTGTATTTTTATAAATTCATAGACTTTTATGTTTATTGCAAAAATGTGAGTCATTCCAATACTTTAAGACCTTGTAAGACTGTGAATATTTTTACTCGGAAAAATAAGTTTTTACAGGCTCCCTGAATGTATACAATATAAATTCTAGCGATAAATAAAAAGAATCCATTGGGCAAAATGGATTCTTTTTGTTTGTAGTCAAATTATAAAACTACAATAATATTTTATTTTTCTCTAAGTGTGTGGACATTTATTTTACTAGCAATTGTTTTTTGATTTTCACTAATAACCGTTAATGTATTTTGCTTGATTGTTACTAGAAAATCTATACCGCGCAAGAAAAACTCATCTTCCTTTAACGCATATAATTCAAGTGGCATTGAACCTGGTAAGAAAATATATAAGTGACCATCATCCTGTAAGGCTACGTCAACTGTGTGTTCAGGATGTTTTTGTAGCTGATATTTACCTTCATAACCCTGTAATGTTTCGATTGGTAAATGCACAGCTTTATATTGCTCTGGCTTTTTCGGTAAATGGAATTCATGTGTGGTAAGCGCTCCTTCAATCGCTTCACCAATAGCTATTTCATAGTTCAATTCTTGCTCTTTGTTACGTAAAAATACGAAGATCGTCTTAGATTGTAGATAAATTTTAAAGGTTGTTGCATAGCCCAGCCAGCCACCATTGTGCCATACACATTTCCCTAGTTGTTCATCTTCATTAATAATCCAGCCCATACCGTAAGAAAAAGGTTGTTCTACAGTAAAAGTTGATGGGGTGAAGGCTTGCTCAAGTAATGCTTCATCCCAAAGTTGTGCCTCAATGACAGCACGACCTAATTTCCATAAGTCCTCTACCGTTGAATAGATCCCACCATCACCAGTTATATAATTTAAACAGGTAGCACCTTTCGTTTCTTCGTGTTGAGAAGGGTCTACATATTTTCCAGCATACACATCATACACATAGCCCTGTGCAATTTCGTTCGCAAATTGTTCCGTAAAAGTAGTTGACGTTACAGTTGTGTTCACCATATGTAAAGGTTTAAAAATAGCCTCAGTCAGATATTTAGAGAAACTTTCATTTGTTATACGCTCAATTAAAAGAGCAAGTAAAACATAGCCTGTATTGCTGTATTCCATTCGCTCACCTGCTTCAAAAAGGCTTGGTGGCGCATATTGAGTCAATAGATTTAGCACGTCTTCATTTGTAGCAATTGTAGTATCATCCCAATGATTCGAAAACAATTCCATATAATCAGGTAAACCTGAAGTATGTTGTAATAAATGGCGCACGGTTATATTTGCGTAAGGAAAATTATCGAACCATCTGTTAAGATGATCATCGAATGTCATTTTATTTTCTTGTACTAAAAGTAAAATTCCCAATGCTGTAATAGGCTTTGATACAGAAGCTAAGTTAAAACGTTGATGAAGTTGCATTGGTGCATGTGTTTGAATAGAGGCTTCGCCATATGCCCCTTGTAAGAAAAGTGTCTCTCCTTGTGCAAGTAACACTGTACCATTAAACGTATTTTCAAGCTGTTCTTTTACTTTATGCCAATCCATTTGTCATTTCCTCCTCAACAATTTGATACAAGTGCTGTATTAAACTGTGTAGTCGTTTTATATTATACAAATGTTTCCAAAATAATCAATTGTAGAGACACTACTATTTCTTATTGAAAAATGATTTACCTAAAAATTCAACTGTTGCAGGAGCGATCGCATAAAGCTTGCTCGATAACCCCATGATTTTTGGTAAATTTACCTCTCGCACAGGGCGTTCAATTGTTTTTACAGTAGCCTGCGCCACTTCTTCTGCTGTTAATAAAAATCTTCCTAAAGACTCTCGATAGCCACTTTCATCACTCGCTTTATCTAAAAATGGTGTATCGATTGGACCTGGATGTATCGCTGTAACTTTAACATGATAAGGAGCCAGTTCCATGCGAAGCCCATTCGTAAAGCCGACAATCGCATGCTTTGTAGCCGCATAAACACTGGCCTTCGGTGTTGCTACTTTTCCTGCCTGTGAGCCAATGAAGATTAACTGACCTTGCTGACGTTGTATCATTGCTGCAGCTAGACGTTTTGATAAATACATCGGTACACTGACATTTAGCTCTACCATTTGTCTGATAGCTTCATCTGATAAGTCAGGTGCAATGCCAAATTTACCTACCCCGGCTGATAAAATAGATACATCAAGAGGTGGTAGCTGTGCACATACTTCATCTATTGTTGCTAAATTAGTTAAATCTGCTTGGATCACGTTGGCGCCTAAGCGTTCTAATGCTTTCAATGCCACTGTATTGCGTCCTGTTGCATAAACCGTATGACCTTGTGCGACTAATAATTCTGTAATTTTCAATCCTACACCACTTGTTGCACCTGTAACGAAGATCGTCTTTTTATTCATTTTCTTGTATAAACCTACTTCCTTTTATATAAATAGATACCTTCTTCCGTTTTCGTCGATGTAATATAATTGTTTGCTTCTAAGTAATCTATATGGCCAAGCGTTTTGGACAGTGTCAATCCAAATTGACGCTGAAAAATTGCCGGATATAAGCGTTTCGTTACTTGCACGACAGTTAATGGTTCGTCCTCAAATAATTCGCAAACTTTCAGAGATTGCTGATGTTGGCGTTCTAGTCGTTTATCAATTAAATGAGGAATATCCTCTAACTCCGCACCATGTCCTGTATACATCGTTTTTACTGGTAATTTACGTAAAATTTCAAGCGAATCATTATATTGTAGTATCGATTTAGTACGCCCGATTGTCCGATCCAATGGTGGTTCAATTAATGGATTTGGCGTTATTTTTTCAAGCAATAAATCTCCACCAATGACATGATGAGATTTTTCATCCCAGAAGATGAGGTGGCTTTGTGCATGACCTAATGTTTCAATTGCCTTTAATCCCGGATGTCCTGGCACTTCATCACCATCATATAGAATTTGTGTTAATGGGCGTTCCCCTACAAGCTCTAATTCACGACGGACATGTACATTTGTTTGGATATATTGTCGAGGAACACCGTGCTCAAACAAGCGTTCACTATAAAACTGCTCATGGTAACGTAAAAATTCCTCATCATGACGAAGCCACTTATCATTATAGGCATGCCCTAATATTTCTGCATGTGGAAAGGCATCCACCCAACCTGCATGATCTGGATGATGGTGGGTTAACACAACCTGTTCAATATCTCGCATATCAAAGCCCGCTGCGCGAATACCCCATTTTAGCGCATCATAGGCATCCATCGTTTTTGGACCTACATCAAAAATTGTCAATGCATCACCTTTTACAACAAAAGCATTGACATCTCCTACTTCATAGGGTGTTGGTATTTCTATTTTGTATATAGACAAAAGCTGTTTCCCCCTTTAATGCAACTAGTGAATACTGATTCATTCTATTTTACAAGTTTTTCTTCTTTTCGTCACCCTTCTGTTGACAGGTTGACGTATTATCAATATAATTTTGAATAATTAAATTATTTTCGTGCGTTGATGAAGCCAAGTACGTATTTGGTGAAGGTGTTTAGAGAATGTTACATTTGCTGAAAGTAACATCACCCGCTCCCATTACCGAACCTACTTCTGAGCAGTTATGAAAACATAACCGTTTCCCTTGCGATAAAAGGGCTGTGAGTTGTGCCAATTGGCAAACAAAGGTGGTACCGCGGAAACAATAGCGTTTTCGTCCTTCTATATAAGGACGGGAGCGCTTTTTTTTCTTCATTCAGCAAATGTTTTAGTAGCGAAAGCGAAGCGGCAGCTGCAAATCTTTTCTGTGCGAAAGCGAAGCGTCAGCTACATATGTTTTGGTAGCCAAAGCGAAGCGGCAGCTACAATTACGCCAAGGCAAAATTGATTTTGAGAACTGGAGGTTTTAATCATGAAAAAAATACTATTTATTGGTGCAGGCTCTATGGCAGAGGCATTAATTCAGGGCTGGATTAAACAAAAGGTATTTACAGCACAAGAAATTTACGTCACCAATCGCTCAGACAAAGAACGTTTACATTTTTTACACGACACATATGGTGTGAATTGCAATTTTAGCCATGATATTTATCAACAGGCTGATTTAATCATTTTAGCCATGAAACCTAAGGATGCCGTGGCAGCGATGCATATGTTAAAACCTAAAATCACAGAGCAATCAGCCGTTCTTTCCATTTTAGCAGGTATTGCTATTACTACTATTACAGAACATTTAGGTGCCCGTCCAGTCGCACGCGTTATGCCTAACACTTCTGCCACGATTGGGATGTCTGCAAGTGGGATTGCCTTTAATGACAAAGTTACAGTAGCACAGCGCTCGATTTTCTTACAGCTATTAGAGGCGGTTGGTTCAGTCATTGAAGTGGATGAGGATCAATTACATGCAGTAACGGCCCTTTCAGGTAGTGGTCCAGCTTATATTTATTATTTAATGGAGGCTTTTGAAAGAGTCGGTACAAAGGTAGGGCTCTCCAAAGATATAGTACGACTATTAATGACACAAACACTTGCTGGCACTGCTGAAATGTTGAAACAATCTGTTGACGAGCCTGATGTATTGCGTCGAAAAGTAACAAGTCCAGGTGGCACAACGGAAGCTGGAATTAAGGCTCTTGAACAATATCAATTTAATGAGGCCATTGAAGCATGTATTAAAGAAGCTGAGGCACGATCTCGTTCACTTGCAAATAGTAAGTAATGTGTGCAAAATAAAGTGAAACTTTAATCAGTGGGGGTTTTCTTCATCCCCCACTGATTATTAGTTGAACGAATCGGGCTTTTACGGGCAGTTTATCCCCCATCTAATTTCTTTATTTTTGCTAAAATTTTGAGGTGGGCGTATTACTGCCCGTTAATGCGGGATAAAGTATATTACTAGGAATTAGGGGGCTTTATTTTGACTAAATTATTCGAACCTTATCAATTACAAACTATTTCTTTAAAAAATCGTATTGTTATGGCACCGATGTGTATGTACTCAGCACAGGATGATGGGTTTGTCACACCATTCCACCAAGTACATTATGCAACGCGAGCGGCTGGTCAAGTTGGTTTAATTATTGTCGAAGCTACCGGTGTCGTTCCAGAGGGGCGTATATCTAGTAACGATCTTGGGATTTGGGATGACGCTCATATCGAAGGGTTACGTCAATTAGTTCAAGGCATGAAGGCGTACGGAGCAAAAACCGGCATACAACTTGCACACGCTGGCCGTAAAGCAACTGTAGAGGGAGAAATATTTGCACCATCAGCCATAGCATTTAGCGATGCTTATAAAACACCAACTGAGATGACTTTAGAAGACATTGAATATGTAGTAGAAGCATTTAAGCTAGCAGCTGTTCGAGCAGCGAAAGCAGGCTTTGATGTACTTGAAATACATGGCGCACATGGCTATTTAATTAGTGAATTTCTATCACCAGCAACGAATAAACGCAATGACCAATACGGTGGCTCTCAAGAAAATCGTTATCGCTTCCTTCGTCAAGTCATTGATGCTATTCGTAGTGTTTGGGAAGGTCCTTTACTTGTGCGTGTTTCTGCTGAAGACTACGCAGAAGATGGTACAACTATGGACGACTTTATCGTCTTTAGCCGTTGGATGAAATCACAGGGTGTCGATTTTGTGGATGTTTCTACAGGTGGTGTCGTGCAAGCACATATGCATGTTTTTCCAGGCTACCAAGTACCTCATGCTGAAGCGATAAAGCACGGTGCTGATATTCCAACTGGTGCAGTCGGCCTTATTACGACAGCCATCCAAGCTGAGGAAATTTTACAAAATAATCGTGCTGACTTAATTTTCTTAGCACGTGTTCTTCTTCGCGAACCCTATTGGCCACTACATGCTGCCAAGGAATTAGGAAAAGAAGTGAAACCTCCAGTGCAATACGTACGAGGCTGGTAAAAATAAACGGTATACTTGCTATACACCAAAATATAAAAAACAGCTTGTAGATTTATGCTAGCAAGCTGTTTTCATTTTAATAAAGAGGATTTTGTTTTTTTCTTCATCAATTGCCTTCTATCGCATGTTTCACCCTATAAAATCTTAAAAAAATAATACCTTTAATCCAATAATTCTGCACGAGAAAATAAATCCGTAATAGTAGATTCATCTTCACATGTATTTTTAAATGAAATAGCAAATTTCTCTAACGCTTTTTTATCTGAGGAATAAGCACAAAACATACTAGCTTCGGAATCAAACTTGACAATACCTTTTAATTCGGGCATTTTTTCTTCAAGAAAGACAATCGCCAAAGATTCCCAATCATAACCTCCTCCTTCAAACCCCTCATCAGCTCGTGTATCAAAAAGCTCTTGCTTATATTCACCAACATAAAAACACAAGGACGCAGAATCACTATCACGATCCACCCAAAAAAACGGAGCTATTATCTGTTTATCATTAATAAAATTCATCTTAAGCCACCACCAAAATAAAATTTTTTGAACCTTGAAACCTCACACTTTCACCAAGCACATGTTAATCACAATACTTAAATCTACATTATTACCTAGTTTAAGAGATAGAATTTACCTTAGACCATATCATGTCGGCAAATATGAATTAATTGGAGAATAATCAATTGAGTTATTGAGTGATAAAGTTTAAAAAATCGAAGAAGAGAATAACTAATCAGTTAGAGGAATTAGAATCTAGTAAGAGATAGCAAAGTTACGATAATGATAGAAGAAATGGTATAATTAAAGAGTAACAGAATAAAGGTATTTAAGGGTGATTGGCGATCTTCTCTACTACTCCTAATTCAAATTTTGCTAATTAGTTCTAGGAGAGAAAGGAGGGATTGCTTATGACAACATATGAAGCATTAAACATAGCTATTGGTCTCGGTACTTTAATTATAGCTATCCTTGCATTGTCATATACTTTTTCACAAAAAAAGTAAAAGCACCCTTTAAAACCTAAGCAGGGTTAAAGTGCTTTTACTTTCGCTCTTGCCAATCGCTCTAAAAGCGTTTGTTTTGTTACTTGACCGCATGGTGTTACAGCACCATACGGTCTTTTTCTTACCCCTATTATAACACATCGCTTTTATTCCTCAAGAATTTATACCCCTATTACCCAGTATCTATGCTAAACCTGCTTGCTCAAACAATTCCTTTAACCTTGCATTTACATCTTCATGATCCTCGACCATTAAAATTCTCAATACAATCACGCCTTTTTAAAATATATCTCTCATACTATATAAAACTTAATTACATTTATAAAAATCTCACAAATAATCCCTCGTTTGAAATAAACTTAATAATTCTTCTGGAACTTGTACAGAATCCTTATAAAAAAGATAAACAGGAACGCTAGGTAAATCTATTTCATCGAAAGGAACGATGTTAAACCGCCCTTCCATACGCTCCCTTCTAACAATCATCCGTGGCAAAAATGATATACCAAGCCCATCTTTTATTAAGCGCTTGACGACATAAGATTGAGATATGGAAACTTGCTTCGTAACTACATATTTTCCCTGTATTTTATGTAATAGATCCCCCCAAATGGTCGGATGATGGTGCGTAAATAACGTGTAGGTTTGAAATAATTCCTCAAAATCAACATAAGCCCCTGTCTCATCATCAAAAGCATCCAGTGGAATAACCAATTCTAAAGGACTCTCTACAACAAGCTCTTGGCGCCAATGTCGATAATGAGTTGGCAATAAAGAAATACCAATATGTGCCTTGTCATTATGGATTAAATCTTCAATTTTTGCTGAATCCTCCACTAGTATAGATATTTCGATAGAAGGATTTTCATTGATAAACTGATAAATAACATGAGGCAATATTGTTTCCACCATTAAAGGGGTCATGGCAATAACTAGTTTTTCTTTAATTCCTTTCGTTGCTAACTGAAAACGTTCAATACTTTTTTCCCATTGATGGATGATTTGCTGAGCTTCTATTAGAAAGAGCCTTCCCGCCTCAGTTAATTGCACACGATTTTTTCACGTTTGAATAATTTTACATTCAAAGATCGTTCTAACTGATGAATGTGGACTGTGATACTTGGTTGCGATAAATGTAATTCTTCTGCGGCCACTCGGAAATTACAATATTTAGCTGCTACTATAAAAGACTGTATCCATTTATAATCCAAAATCTCACCTCTATCATTAATGTTTTTAATCAACTTCATTAATTATATTTAATTTACTAAATTATCCAATAGTAATAAACTCTAAATTAGATAGAATCATTTTTCACAAAGGGGAGAATCGTATGTTAGCTAAATTAAGTCAACAGTTCCGTACTTTTGCAAAAAATGAATGTGAAAATTCAAGTCCACTTTATGAACACTTAGCGTATAAAATTGCTGATGATGACGAAATATTAAAAATTGCCACATTTGTACCCCAAGGACAACCTGTACCTAATTTATTATTAGCTGGGGTTCATTATTTACTGTCATCATCACAAGACGAGTTAGTTCATTTTTATCCATCCCTAACAGCAACACCAAAACCAATTAATGAAGTGTATCCTGTTTTTAAAGCATTCGTTTTGTCGCATTCAGACGAATTAAAGGCTTTATTTCAAGAAAAACTTGTCCAAACTAATGAAATTCGCCGTTGTTCATACCTTTATCCGATGATGACAGACATCTATGAACACCATCAAAAACCGTTAGCCTTCATAGAAATTGGTGCTAGTGCAGGGCTTCAGCTCGGCATGGATCGATACAATTACTGTTATAATGAACAGCTTCACATAACGAATTGTAATAACACTTTCGTTTTATCTTCAGAAAATCGTGGAGAATCACTGCCAGCCTCTATAACGAACCCTCCTGTAGTTTGTCAAAGGATTGGCATAGATTTAAATCCTATTGATATCCATGATGAAGAAGAACTTCGATGGCTCCAAGCTTTAATTTGGCCAGAGCATCAAGAACGAAGACTTTTATTAAATCAAGCACTCCCTATTTTAAAAGAGCTCAATTTACAGCTGATTAAAGGAGATGCTATTAAACTTATAAAGGAGATTAGTAGTGATATTAATCCAGATGCAATGTTAGTTGTCTATCATACTCATGTGGCCAATCAAATCCCAATGGAATTACGCCTGGAATTAATCGAACAATTAAAAGAGGTAAGCAAGGAACGACCGCTCTATCATTGTTATAACAATTTATTTGATTCACAACTGCATCAAGATTTTATTGATCAAGGAGAAATAGAATCTATACGAATCATGGAACGCCCGGATGGTCATGCGCGATGGTTCAAGTGGTCCAACCCAAAATAATAAGCACGGAAAAACGCTACATAAGATTTCCTCTCATGTAGCGTTTAAACTTTATTAAATTCGTAATCTCTAAAAATCATATTCCGCATCTTTTTTAGCACGAATTTCTGCAAACGCATCAGCTACCATCACTGTATCCTCAGCTAAACGCTCAAGGCGGAATAGGACGTCATCATTCACAATTTCCTTCCGCAAAAAATCCTTCTCCTCTATAAATACATATGTTGGAACAATATTTGCTTTCATATAAGCGAGAATTGGCTTTAACTGCTGCTCAATCATTAGATAGTGTTTAGATGTGCCTGCTGTGACAACCATACTTACCACTTTATCACGAAAAGCATTGACTGGTAGTAAGTCAAAAATATTTTTCAACGTTGCCGGAATCGAAGCCTGAAATGTTGGTGTTCCAATGACAATTGCATCTGCAGACATAATTGTTTCGGTCACATATTTTGTATCCCTATCATATTCAAAATAATTTCGTCCATCACTGAATTGCATGTTGTATTCGGCAAGATCAAGTAACGTTACTTCATGCTCTGGATATTTTTCTTGTAAAATTTCAACCACTTTACTAATAGCCGTTTTTGTTTTTGAGCCGACAATGGAACCAGCTAGTGCGACAATTTTCATACTGTACCCCCCTTATTTCGCAGTATATTTTTTAATAGCAGGCAGAATATCGTTCCCTATAATTTCAATATTTTTCATTAATTTTTCAAATGGCACACCGCCAAAATCAATTTGTGCCATAAATCGTTGCATGCCAAATAGCTCGTATTGATACAGTAGCTTTTCAATAATTTGTTCCTTACTTCCGACCATTAAGGCATCACGTGTATCTGGCGCTTGCGCGAACTGTTGCTTTGGATAACCGCCGCCACGAATTGCTTGGAAACCACCATTTATATGTGGATACATCCCTTGTAGTGCTTCTTTCGTCGTATCAGCAACATAGAAAAGGCTTGTTGTAGCAATCGGTAACTCTTTCGGATCAAAGCCACTTCGCTCTGCCGCTTCTCTATAGGCATCCACTGAAGCTTTAAAATTAACAGCTGGTCCGCCTAATGTCGTCAACATCATTGGGATACCCATATAGCCTGCTTTAATGGCACTAGCAGTTGGTCCGCCGACAGCCCGCCAAATTGGTAACGAGCCATTTTTAGGTTGTGGCAAAATTTGCGCATTATGAAGCGATGCACGGTATTGTCCTTCCCAAGTGATAAGCTCTTCTTCATTAATTTTTTTCAGCAGCTCTAATTTTTCCTCAAAAATTTCTTCATAATCCTGTAAATCAACGCCAAGTAAATGATAGGCACCAACGCGAGACCCCCGCCCTGCAACGATTTCTGCACGTCCATCTGAAATTAAATCAATCGTCGCAAAATCTTCATATACACGTACTGGATCAGAGACACTCAGTACCGTTGCCGAGCTTGTTAATTTGATTGTCGATGTAGCTTGAGCGATCGCTCCTAATACAACCGTGTGTGCCTGTGTTGTAAAGTACGATTGATGACTTTCACCTACGCCAAATACATCAATGCCTGCTTGCTCTGCTAGCTGACTTACTTCAATTAGCTCCTGAATGCGTTGCTGAGCTGGAATACGTTCACCTGTTAAAGGATTTGGAATATGATCACCTAATGAATACAAGCCAAATTCAATGCCTTTTGATTGGTCAATACGATATTTTTCCATGTTTACGCTCTCTCCTTAATCTAGTGGCTCTAGAATGGCCTCAATTTCAGCACGTTTTTCTTCTAAAAATGGAGGAAGATCAAGCTCTTTACCAAGATCCTCTACTGCCGCATCAACTGTAAACCCTGGGCCATCTGTTGCCATTTCAAATAAAATTCCATTACGATCTCTAAAATAAAGACTTTGGAAGTAATAACGATCCACTACTCCAGTACTATCTAAGCCCCGCTCCTTAATTTTGGTATCCCATTCCTGCAATTCCTCGACGTTTGCGACACGTAGCGCAAGATGATGAATACTACCTCGGCCAGGTTTCTCACTCGGTCCTTCTAATTCTTTAACGACGATTTCTCCAAGTACTTCACCAGGTATAGATTGTAAAACTGCTTCTTTCTCACCTTCTGCAACAACTGTGTAATTAAAAAGCCCTTTTAATAAATTCACTGTTCGTTGCAAGTAACGAACTGTAATTTCAACTGTACCCATTCCTAAAATGCGATGTTCTGCAGGAATTTCGGAGCCGTCCCATGGTTGCCAATGAGCCGGTTTTTCGAGACCATGGTAGTTTAATAGCACCATTCGTAACCCTTCATGATCCTCAAAAAACAATGCATCTTTACCTGCATATGTGGAAATTTCACTATGTTCAACTTCTAGCTGTTGAAAACGATTTTTCCAATATTGCAGACTGTCATAGCTCGGCACTAGTAAGCCAATACGTGTAATGGCATTTGTGCCTCGAACGGTTCTTCCTGCTACGGGCATTTCAAAAAATGTTAATTCTGTACCTGCCGCCCCTGTTAAATCTCCATAAAATAAATGATACATGGATGGCGAATCTTGATTGACTGTTTTTTTCACACGACGTAATCCAAGAATCTTTGTATAAAAATCATTATTACGTTTGCCGTTTTTCGTTAGCATGGATATATGATGGTGTCCACTTAATTTGTTCATAAATATTTCCTCCTTGTTTTCACTTGACTAAGCAAGTGATAGTGTAAAAAAATCACGCTGGTGGTAATTTTTTTTCACGACTATGCTTTTCTATTTTTGACATAAGTGTATATAAAGATTTCATTTCTTCTTCTGTTAATACTTCTTCAAAAAATGAGGATTGAAAGTGAAGCTGACTTGGCGTCGCCGCATCAATTATCTGCTCGCCTTTAGCTGTGAGCGAGATTGTTTTCGTCTTCCAATTTTGCTTTCGCTCAATTAGTCCCTCTTTTTCAAGTCGAGCAAGCATTCGAGACATACCGCCTTGCGTGACTGTCACTTTCTCTGCTAATTGTGATTGCGTTAACGGTGCATATGTCTTTATTTGTATAAGGACATCAAATTGTGCAGTCGTTAAGTCAAAGCGTTTTAAAAATTCATTGGATAGCTGGTTACTTTGATTTGTAAAGCGCATCATCCGAATCCATGTCAGTGATCCAAGTGTGTGTTTTCTCATCGCTTCATCCTCCTTTCAAATATCACTTTACTACGCAAATGATAAACAAGCAAGGAAAACATCTCGAATTCAAGATATTTTTTTCAGTGTGAAGATCACACTATATAATGCCATGCGTAGTAATTGGATATAAGTTTCCTTGAAAGGCAAACGAAATTCTCCCTGTTTCTTCAGACACCACTATGACGAGTGCATCACTTACTTCACTGAGCCCTAATGCTGCTCGATGTCTTGTACCTAATTTCTTTTCTCCAACATATCTCTCTGAAAGCGGCAGTACATTGGCTGCTGACTGAATTAAATTTTTGCTTACTAAAACTGCTCCATCATGAAGCGGATTTCCAGGAAAAAAAATAGTTTCTAATAAGGAATGTGTTACTTCTGCCCCAAGATGAATACCAGGCTGAATAAGAGACTTTAAAGAATCCTTTCGTTCAATCACAATTAATCCACCATGTTTTCTTGCAGACATATTTTGTACACTATGCGAAAGCTCAGGATATTTTTCAGTAAACGGGGAAAGATAGCAATTTAAATAAAACGTTGCAGCTTTCATTTCAATCGTGACAAACTTCTCTTTAATTTTTTCAAAGTCCCCAAGAAGACAGTTTGTATCAGTATCCATCGCTTCTACACTTTGTTGTAATGAATTAATCACCTGCTGAAGCTCTTCCTTTAATGTT
The DNA here is from genome assembly GCF_054062295.1 of Lysinibacillus sp. TE18511. Lineage (NCBI taxonomy): Bacteria > Bacillati > Bacillota > Bacilli > Caryophanales > Bacillaceae > Lysinibacillus > Lysinibacillus sp. TE18511. Next base: position 117,406 of record NZ_JBSSFD010000009.1, on the reverse strand, counting down.
TGTTTCATTGGTGAAAAATCGCAATTCGTTGGATCCACGAAAACACCCCTTTCTATGAATTTCGCCTTGGCATAATTGTTGCTGTCGCTTGGCTTTCGCTATAGAAAACATTTACTGAATGAAGATAAATTGTGAAACCTCATCTTCTCTGTAGTTTCCCTAGATGGAATTTTTTTATTCGCATTGGATTCATTTGAGTGTTTTTAAAGATATGCTCATTATCGGATATAAAAAACCACACTATCGTTACAAAATTTCAACGATAGCATGGTTGTTTTGTTTAGACTATTACATATGTCCAGCGCGAATTTTCTTCACAATGCTGAATGTCGTGTAGGCAGCAGCTGGTGCAAGCACTACGATAAAAATAAGCCAAACCGTTAAGTTGTCTGTTGCTTTTAATGTGTCATAATTAGTTTTAACAAAAACAATAAGTCCAAATAGTAATAAATAGCTCAGCACATTTGGAAAAATAACAATTAAACGTAATAGTGCTGGTGGCATTTTTTGCTGATTCATATAAACCACTCCCCTTTATTCAATTATACGGAAATCTACTATTAACTGCATTATATTTCTTTAATATTCCAAATGTTTGTTAGAATTAGCTATTTTATTTAGACTTTATATTTGCCAGCTGATTGTTGTAAATTGTCTGCTGTAGCATTTAACATATCAATAGTAGCTGTCATTTCATTCATACTTACTGCTTGATTTTTAGCCTTTTGCGCGACATCGGCAACACTTGCTGAAGTCTGTTTTGCCAATAATGATACATCTTCCATCGTAGCCGTGACTTCCTCTGTGCTGGCTGCGATTTCCTCTGTCGTACTCGATACTACATCTACTTGATCTGCTATTACTTGAACATCATTATTAATGCCTTCAAAAGATTGCTGTGCTTCATGGACAATAGATCGACCAGCCTTTAATACATCAGCAGTAGAATAAATGACCGATACAATGTTAGCTGTCTCTCTTTGTACATTCATCACAACTTGAGAAATTCGCTCAGCCGCTAGTTTTGATTCCTCTGCTAATTTGCGAACTTCCTCTGCCACTACGGCAAATCCTTTACCCGATTCACCAGCTCGTGCGGCTTCAATAGATGCATTTAGCGCTAATAGGTTTGTTTGTTCAGAAATTCCAGTAATGACATTTATAAATTCACCAACCATGCCAGATAATTTTTCTAATTCCTGTGTACTTTCTACTGAAAGATTTGTCTTTTCATGAACTTCTACTAATTGATTTTGTAACTTGTTCATAATTTGTAAGCCTTTATTCGCATTTTCTTCTGTATTGCGAGAAATGGTAGAAATCTCAACAATAGATTCGGAAATATGTTGGATACTGCGTGCCAATTCTTCCATTGAAAGTGCACTGTCTTCTGTATTTTGCTGTTGCGCAAAAGATGCTTGAGCAACCTGACTAGATTCTTCCTGAATGATTTCTGATGAATCAAGTGTGTGATGAGCATTTTCTTGGATGATGTATGTTGCCTCCTTAATTTGGCTAGCTTCCTGCTTCAATTCACGCATTATGAATTGAAAGTTTTCCATCATTCCGTTAAAGGACACGACTAATTGACCAATCTCATCCTTAGAGTTTACGTTTATTCGCTTCGTTAAATCCGCTTCGCCCTTACTAATTTCCTCCAGTGAATCGCGGACACTTGTAATTCGGGAGACCTGTTTAGAAATAGATAATCCAGTAATGAAGAAAATGACACACACAACGATTAATGAAGCAACAATTGTTCCCATCAAAATATGTGAAAGTACTTCATTTGAAACAACGATAGCTAAATATGTACCATTTGATAACGGTTTTACGTATTGCGTAACACGTGTTCCATCATATCGTCCCGAAAAGTCAGATGCTTCTTGCGTTGAAAATTTTGCTGGTAAAAAACCAATATCCGCTAGATTTCTTTCTTCTGTAGCTGCTATTGTTTGCCCTTTGTCATTCACAACAGCGGCATAAAGGACCGTTGAGGATAATGATTTGTTAAGCTGATTAATGTAATATTCACTACCGATACTAGCCTCTAAATCTAATAGCTGTTGTCCTTGTCGAGCAACCTGTACAATTTGAGGTGTTGCTGGATTCCAACTACTTACCCCAACGAACTTGTAAAATTTATCGTCTACATCCCGTATTTGCGCCTTCTGTACAACTTCTTTTGAACGTCCATCTAGTAGCTGCATATATTCTGCTGCTTGTCCGTCTGGATCGGAACCGAAGTTAAAATCAATTGTAGGTGCTACAGAAGTGACGGTTGTATTTCCTTTATCATCTGTACTCCATATTTCATCAATGCCTCCGCGTTCAGCAATCGCCTTCAAATCTTCATATGTTGCGCCTTTATCGATAATGTAAGAGGCCATGACTGATTCAGCAATCATTTCCTTTTCCATAATTTCTTCCGCTTTTTCTCTTGATTGAATAGCACCCTCCATCCCCATAACAATGGAATTAGCGAGCCCCTCCCCGTTATTCTTTACACTTTTATATGTAGCTTGATAAATATAAACAGAAAATGCACCGATAATAAATACGACAATGCACATTATTTCTAGCATCATTTTCCATTTCATTGTTTTCCCCATCTTAGCAATCCCCCCTAAAATATGCGATTATTTCCATTTCATCATACAATATCAATTTTAAATGTTTCATTACTTTTTATTGAATTTTATATAATAATTTTCAATAACAAAAAAATCGTCACAAATTTGTAATAATTATATCATTTTAAAATCAGGAGAAAATACTTAGATAAAAAAGACTATAAAATAAACAATTTCATAAAAGAGAAATAAAGGCAATAGAGTAACATAAACAAGACGTTTTCAAACAAAATCTTAATAATAAATGAATCAATCTCACTAGTCTTATAGTACCATTTATAATAAAAGAACCTTTTAAATGACGAAACATCTAAAAGGTCCTTTCTTATCGAAATTATTATTTTAAGATAATTTATTATTGTGCCACGTAAACACTGATTGATCAGATGTTAGGTAGGTCTGTGGGAAAATCTCCTGTGCATCCGCTAATAATAGTGGTAAATCGTGAGGTAGAAAGCGGGCACTTAAATGATTTAAGAGTAAATAGTTTGCTCCTGCTTGTTGTGCCACCTTTGCCGCCTCGAGATTTGTAGAGTGTCCGTAGCTGGCTGCTAAATCTGTCGTAGTGCCATCAAAAGTCGCTTCATGAATAACGATATCTGCACCATTGGCTAATAAAATTGCCTCTTCGCAATATTTTGTATCTCCTAAGATAGTGAGCGTAAAGCCTTTTTTCGGCGGAGCAACAACATCTTGCGCATGAACAATGGTGCCATCCTCTAGTACAATATCTTTCCCACTTTTTAATTGTCCTAGCAGAGGACCTTTTGGAACACCAAGAGCTTGAGCTTTTTCCATTAATAACTCACCAGGCAAATCCTTTTGCTCAATACGGTACCCAAAGCATGGAACTACATGTCGCAATTCACTTGCGCTTACGGTAAAATGTTCATCTTCATAAATAACACCTTCATGGACTTCAACAAATTGTAATGGATATGTTAAATGCGTCTTTGACAAGGCAAAGGTTTGCTCTACCCATTGCTGTAAACCTTGCGGGCCAAAAATTGTTAATGGCTCATCCCCACCTTGAAATGAACGAGAGCTTAAAAAGCCAGGTAATCCAAAAATATGGTCACCATGTAGATGCGTAATGAATATTTTCGTTACTTTTCGGGGCTTTAACGATGTATGCAATATTTGATGTTGAGTCGCCTCCCCACAATCAAAAAGCCACATTTCGCCCACTTCATCTAAAAGCTTTACCATCAGGGCACTTGTATTTCGTTCCTTTGAAGGCATTCCTGCGCCTGTCCCTAAAAAATGTAGTTGCACATATGCCACCTCATTTCTATTTCTATCGCTTTATTGTACCCTATCGTTGACAATAAGAAAAACCTTTGGTGACTAGCTTTCCAAAGGTTTTGATATTATTTTGGCTCCCATGATACGAGTGCAGCATGGAAATCATGACGATAATAATAACGTCCGTTCTTTTCCTCAATAAACGGCAAGAGCGACTCCTCAACATGTGCTCTATCAAAAGTATCATTTAATATTTTTTTACTTTGTGTTGTTACAAGCTGCTCATAGCTTTCATATTCATACACTCGTTCTAATGGGATGATTTTGCACTCTGCATAAATATCCATCTCATATAGCAAATTTAAAAATTCGATATAATCTCGGCGTGGAAATTTAATATCATAACCATACTTTTCATACAAAACCTCATAATGGGGTTGAATAGGCCCTGTTGTCATGCCAATAATAGCACGTTTTTTAGCTAGGCGATTCATATGGTAAAGTGCTGATTTGATTTCATACATACGATAAAAACAATTGACCCCAATCACGATATCATGAGCATCTACCTCGTTCTCAGCAAGACTTTCCCATTTCGCATGAATATAAGACACATGCTGCTTATCCTGCATGCAATTTTGTAAATAGCTAAGGATGCTTTCGGAGCTATCTATACAAGTTAGCTGTCGCACATTATTAGCTAGAGGAAACGTATAATTGCCCCAGCCTGGACCAATTTCCAATACAGAGTGCTCCGACTCAATACTTTTATTTATTTCTTGAAAAATTCTTGCAGCATAAGGATCTGTCTGTCCCGTTTTCTTTCGGGCAATTGACTGCGCCCAAAATTGCTCCTCTAACTGATCATTAACCATTCTTTCGGGCATATGACCATGCCAGTCCTTCATACCTTCCTGCCATAATGCCTCATAACTAATAGCTAACGGTCCTTTTCTTGTCATACAGATACCTCTATATTCATGATTTCGTATACTTTTTTCATATCAAGATTTGCGCGCACATGCTTTGCAAGCATATTGTAAGCGTCCTCTCTACGTTCTGCATCACTTTTCACATCGCTAGGTAGAGCATAAAGCCCTTTTTTCACGCGAATGTCATTGACAAGCTGTCGTGTAAAGGTGCGATTATGGAATAAGCCATGGAAATATGTTCCGACAACTTGATCATCAGCACTTACCGCTCCATCCACTCGCCCATCTGCAAGTTGTAAAAATGGTGACACTTCGTTACGTAAAATCTTGGTACGTCCAAGATGAATTTCATAGCCAGTAAACGTATCTTGTCCTCTTGTTCCTGTCATTTGAACCGTTTTTTTATCACCAACAAAAACAGTTTCCATTGGCAATAACCCTAGACCTTGTGCAGAATCGCCGTTCCCTTCAACTGCATCCGGGTCTAATAACGTTTCACCGAGCATTTGGAAGCCACCACAAATTCCAATTATTTTTGTACCTCTTTGACGTAAATTAGTTATCGCTTGATCAAAGCCTTGCTCCCTTAACCATACTAAATCATCCATTGTACTTTTTGTTCCAGGTAGTATGAGTAAGTCGGGCGTACCTAGCTCATTGACATTGCCGATTAATCGTACACCAACCTCTGGCTCATCAAAAAATGGATCAACATCCGTAAAGTTTGAAATGCGCGGCAAGCGAATCATAGCTACATCCACAGAGAATTCCCCAGGCTTTGGCTTTTTAAAGCGCAATGAAGAGAGTGCTAACGAATCCTCAGCTTCAATATTGACCTCTACATACGGCACAACACCAAGTACAGGAATGCCAGTTTCACGCTCTACCCATTCAATTCCATCATCGAGTAATTCACGCATTCCTCTAAATTTATTAATGATGAGACCCTTTACACGTGCACGTTCTGCATCGTCAAGCAACGCGAGTGTTCCAACAATCGATGCAAATACACCACCTCTATCGATATCAGCAACTAGTACAACTGCAGCATCTGCTAAATGGGCCATTCGCATATTCGCAATATCACGATCCTTTAAATTGATCTCTGCCGGGCTTCCTGCTCCTTCAAGGACAATGACATCATATGTATTTTGTAAAGTTCTCACAGACTTTTCAACAATCGGCATCGCTTCTTGTACGAATTGATTACGATAGCTTTTAGCGTTCATATTTAAAAAATGCTTGCCATGAACAATCACTTCTGATACCATATCCTGCTTCGGTTTAAGCAATATCGGATTCATATCCGTAGTGGCGACAACGCGTGCCGCCTCTGCTTGTACACCCTGTGCACGGCCGATTTCTCCACCATCATGAGTTACAAATGAATTCAAGGCCATATTTTGCGATTTAAACGGTACTACCTTTAGCCCATCATCTGAGAAAATACGGCACAGCGCAGTACAAATCATACTTTTCCCAACATCAGAAGCCGTTCCTTGAATCATAATAGATTTTGCTGGCATAGTCTTTTTCCTCCGTATCTATAGTTGAAGCGTAGGTACTCAGCTTCTTAGCGCGGATATCTCCTGCCAATGCGCGAGGATTCTCCTTGCTTCCGCGGGTATTCCCCTCCGAATCGCGGATATTCTCTTCGCTTCCGCGGGTATTTGCCCCCGAATCGCGGATATTCTCCTTGCTTTCGCGGGTATTTGCCCCCGAATCGCGGATATTCTCCTTACTTCCGCGGGTATTTTCCCCCCGAATCGCGGATATTCCCCTTATTAATAACTGCTTAGAATTCTAGGCCTTTGACTGCTGGAATTCCTTCGTCATAATAATGCTTTGTCGCATCAATGTTCGATACTAAATCTGCCATCGCGATAAGTGCTGGATTTGCGCTTCGTCCGGTAACTACTAAATGCATTGTCGATGGACGTTGTTGAATGGCTTCAATGACCTCGGCTAGTGGTAGCACATCATCAATAGGGAATTTTGTTATTGCCAGTGCATTATTCAGCTCGTCTAGCACGAGTAAATCGATACTGTCGTCTTGTAAGGCTGCTTTTGTTTTCTTCCATGCTTTTGCTAAAGCAGCACGATGCTCTTCCGGTGTTTTTGTCCAAGTAAAGCCGATCCCCATCTGCTCCATTTCTACGCCAAGCTTACGAAGTGCGATTTGCTCTCCGTATGTACGCTCTGGTGATTTAATAAACTGCATATAGCGTACATTTAGACCTCGACCAACTGCGCGCAGTGTGACACCTAGAGAAGCAGTTGTTTTGCCCTTCCCTTCACCTGTATAAACTAAAAACAAGCCTTTTCTAGCCATTGTTCAAGCCTCCCTTAAAGCCATGTTGTTTTTTCTTCAAATGGTGTGCGTTTCTTGTCTTTAAGCTCCTGCTCTTCTGGATAGCCAATAAAAATAGTACCTACTACTTTTTGTGATTCATTCGCTCCGATAAATGCATGCATTCTTGCATCATGAACAAGCCCTACTCCGCGTGTACGCCATACAAAGCCAAGCCCTAGCTCCTCCGCAGCAAGCCACATCGACATGATCGCACTACATACAGCAAAGACATTATCCTCTGTCGCATCCGCATCGTCTTCCACCATATCTGCCGTAACAACAATGGCAACAGGCGTCGTTTGCACAACTTTTAATGAGCTTTCTACTAAATTTGGCTTTGTTGGGAATCGCTCCTGTAAATAAGCACTAGCCATTTCCTCATAGCGTTTCATCGCATCGCCTTGAATAACATAAAAATGCCAAGGCTCACGCATACGGTCGTTTGGAGCATAAGTAGCTGCTTGTAAAATTTTCTCGATTTTCTCTTGTTCAACAGGCTGTGTCGTGTAATTGCGAATCGCCCGTCGATTTTTTAAAGCCTCTATTACTGGCATGATGTTTCCTCCTTTGTTGAAATCTTTGCACTCATTTCATTACGATAAAGCAAGTCCCTGCTCTTCAAACCATTTAATTTTCTCGCGGACATTTACTACTTCACCCACAATAATCATAGAAGGATTATGATAGCCTTCACGTTCAATAATGCTAGCAATTTCCTCAAGTTGCCCTGTAATGGTACGCTGTTGATCTGTTGTTCCCCACTCAATCACTGCTACTGGGGTAGTTGGCTTACGACCATTCTCGATGAGCTTTTTAGAGATATACGCAATGTTGCCAACACTCATATAAAAGGCAACTGTATCAATACCTGTTGCAAGTGCAGACCAATTTAAAAAGTCCTGTCCTTTTTCCTCACGACCATGCCCTGTTACTAGAGCAAAGCTTGTCGCAAAGTCTCGGTGTGTTACAGGTATACCTGCATATGCTGGCGCAGCAATTCCTGCAGTAATACCAGGGACGATTTCATAAGCAATACCATGATTTTTTAAGATTTCGGCTTCCTCTGCACCGCGACCAAAAACAAATGGATCGCCACCCTTTAATCGTGTGACAATCTTGCCTTCTTGTGCTTTTTCGACAAGTAATGTATGAATCTCATCTTGAATGAGGTGATGCTTACCGGGTAATTTACCACAGTACACAAGCTCAGCATCTTTTTTTGCAAACTCTAGCAATTTAGGATTCACAAGACGATCATACGCAATGACATCAGCCTTTTGAATACATTCTAGCCCGTACACTGTAATGAGCTTTGGATCTCCTGGTCCAGCTCCAACTAAATACACAATTCCGTCTTTCATCGCGCTTCTCCCATCAGTAATTGTTGTAAATAAGCTTCACGTCTATCAATCTCTCCACTACGTGTCCATTCTAGTAAGCTTGGTTCAAGTAATCCTTGTAATAAAGCACGTCTTTGTGGGCCTTTCTCAAACTTAGCAGCAATCATTAAACGTGCCTGCTGCAAGAAGCATACATAGTCATCATAAACCTCATCAAATTGCTCTTCGAGATCCGCTTTGATTTTACGTGCTAGTGATGGACTGGCTCCTGACGTTGATACAGTTAACACTAATGGACCACGGCGCACTGTTGCTGGCGTTATAAAATCGCTCTCCGCTTGTGCATCAGCACGATTGATCAGCTGCCAATGCTGTGCTGCTTCTTGTACAGCTTCATTTATTGTCGTATCATTTGTTGCCGCAATGATGAGAATTGCATCATCTAAATCACGTGGTTCAAATGCTTTTTCACGCCATGTAATTTGACCTGATTCAGCAAGAGGTAGTAATGAATCATCTAGGGTTGGACTTACTATAACAATATTTGCTTTAGCCGGAAGCAGTGATGCTACCTTCTGTGTTGCTACATGACCTCCACCAACGATTACTACCGTTTTATATTCAACATTAATATGAATAGGAAAATAATTAGTCATAATTTTTCACCTTCTTACAAGCTGTTAACCAGTTGTCAACAAGTTTTGGGTTAGATACAAAATGAAAATGCGTATAGCCAGCCACTAGATTTCCTGCTTGGTAGCCCTCTTGTTTGTTACCAAATCGCCCTTTCGTTTGGTAAGCTGGTGTGTTATGTGTGCCGCTATACTTTGAATAGTGGAATTCATGCCCCTTTGCTTCTTCATCCGTACCAATTAAGAAATTATCTTGTGTGCCAAAAATTTCACGGTAACCAAGGGCCGCTAATTTTGTTTGCATTGCAACTTCACCTGGAATAACACCTACCATGTCATAACGGTCCCCATTACTATTCGTAATAGCCTCCGTCAAGTACATATAGCCCCCACACTCTGCTAATGTTGGTAACCCTTTGTCGATTGCTTCACGAATAGATTTTTTTACAGCAGTATTTTTTGCCAGGATATCAGCAAATTCCTCTGGGAAGCCCCCACCTATATACAATCCGTCTGCTTCAGCTGGAACAGGTTCATTTGCTAGTGGAGAGAAAAATTGCAGTGTTGCTCCCTTTGCACGTAACAGTGCCAAATTTTCTTCATAATAGAAGTTAAACGCAGCATCCTTTGCTACAGCAATGCAGATATTTTTAGAGGGTTCTTCCACAAATAGTTGCCCTGATTCTTGTAAAACAGGAGCCTTTGTTAAGGCAAGTAATTGATCTAAATCAATCGTCTCTGCCATTAATGAGCCTAGCTTATCAAAAAATGTATCGAGTTCTCCTCGTTCAATCGCAGGCACTAACCCTAAATGACGACTAGGAATATCAATCCCTTCCTCACGCTTCAAGTATCCGATAACAGGGATTCCACATTCCTGCTCAATGGCAGCTTTCGCAATTTCATAATGTCCGACACTACCGACCTGATTGGCAATAACACCAACGATATTCGGCTTATCAGACAACAATTGGAAGCCTTTCACAACCGCTGCTACACTTCGTGCCATACTTGCACAATTGACAATTAAAATAACAGGGCTCTCTGTTACTACACTAATATCTGCTGCAGAACCTTCATCAGATAATGGACTTTTACCATCATAAAAGCCCATAACGCCTTCAATAATTGAAACATCCGCATCAACGCTTGCGCGCGCAACAATATCACGCACGGCTTCATGTGAAAACATCCAGCTATCGATATTGCGCGATACCCGTCCTGTTACTGCAGTATGATACGTTGGATCAATATAATCGGGACCACATTTAAAGCCCTGCACAGTCTTGCCCTTTTCTTGTAATGCTTTCATGAGTCCAATGGTAAAAGTCGTTTTACCAACTCCACTGCCAGTACCAGCAAGTACAAAGCGATTTGTTTGCATAGGCTTCCTCCTTAAAATGTTAATCTAGCAACAGAAATCGTAGCATTGCCCGATTTTTTCTTCTGTAACACAAGCGACTCCACCTGCGCATAACGCATCGCTGCAGGCTCACTCACTCCATATGCACCTGTATATTGAAAGACCGTCTCTGAAGGTGTTGGAAAATCGATTTCATTTAATTCAGTAGGTGAATATGTTACAAATTCCCAATCATATCTCTTTGTTATCTCAAGGAAGCATTGCTCATCTTTCTTTAAATCGATTGTACATAGTGCCTTGACACTTTTTTTCGAAAGTTTAAGCTCTGCAAGTGTGTCATCAATGACCTGTTCAATTTCTTCCACAGATGTCCCACGATTACAGCCCATGCCAAGCACAACCGATTTTGGTCGATAAATGACACCATTTTCAAGAAGTACTTCTTCTTCAGGTTCTATTATGCGATCTGTAATAAGCAATGTCGCATGTGGTTTAGCTTCAATCGCAGCATACGTTGACGGATAGACTTTAATTTGCTCAGGCATTGGTGTGTCACGCATCCACCAGTCGCGTTCACCCGTTTCCTGTACGATTGCGACATGCTCCTCATTGACAACAGAGGCACTTACTGGTGTTAGTTTATCGGCACTATCCCAAATCCAACCAAAACGTGCGCCAAATAAATCAACAGGGATTGTCTTTTGCACATCTGAAGCTGTTGTAATTATTGGATTGGCTCCAAGTGCAGCGGCAACTTCATGTGTCAGCTCATTGGCACCACCTAAATGTCCAGATAACACACTAATCACATTTTCACCACGGTCATCAATGACAACAACGCCTGGATCTGTCTTTTTATCCTTTAATATCGGTGCAATCATGCGTACAACTGCACCGAGTGAAATGATTAAAATTAAACCTTTATATTGCTTAAACAAGGTTGGCAGCAGCAAACGTACTGTCCCTGTAAACATTTGAATATGCTTTTCCGCTTCATCGCCCTGCTCAAATTTGCTCATATAGTATAAATCGCTTGCAGCAAAAGTTTGCTGCAAGCGGCGTCCGAGTTGAACACCATGTTTGGTGATGGCTACAACAGCATAAGCATTTCGTTGCTCAACCGCTGGTAAAACACCCTCTTGTAACTCAATCACTTGTCTTCACACCTTTTCTAAAACCATGTGTAAAGGTAGCATCATATAACTTCGAACGATATTGATCCTTATCATGAATAGTAGGATCTAATGCCCAGCCAGCTAAAATCATCGCATGCTTACGAATACCGTTCACACGCATTGCTTCATCTAGCTCAATCAATGTAGTACGCACGATTTTTTGATCTGGCCAAGAAGCACGTTGAATCACAGCTACAGGTGTATCATCAGCCCAGCCTGCACTCTGCAATTCTTTTACGATTTTCTTCGTTAGCGTTGCACTTAGGAATAAGGCAATTGTACAATGGTGACTTGCTAAATCGCGTAGTTTTTCGAATTCTGGCACAGGTGTACGCCCTTCTGCACGCGTTAAAATAAGTGTTTGCGTTAAGTCAGGGATCGTTAATTCTGCCCCAATTGCTGCCGCCGAAGCGAAGACAGAGCTAACACCAGGAATGACCTCGTAGCCAATGCCTTCTTTTTTTAATAATGCAACCTGTTCCATGATGGCACCATACATAGCGGGATCTCCTGTATGCATACGAGCCACTACTTTACCTGCATTGACACGATCTGCCATTACGGCTACCATTTCCTCTAAATGCATACCCGCGGTGCGAATAACTTCCGCATCCGGTCTTGCTTTGGCAATAAGCTCTTCATTTACTAACGAATCTGTATACATGACAACATCCGCTGTTTGTAGCATATGTAAACCTTTTACTGTAATTAAATCTGGATCACCAGGACCAGCACCGACAATATATATTTTCTTCATTATTTTCGCACCACCATTAATGTTAAGTATTCTAAATCGACACCGTCTAGCTCGCGTACATCCCAAATAATCTCCTCGTCAGATGTGACCTTAGTTACGACAGATGCCTTATCAAGTAAATCTAAATCACGTAGCACCTCTAACATTAAATCAATCACCTTCGCCACTTTAATGAATACCACCGCATCGTGACTTTCAATCGCTTCACGCATTGCATCATAGTTATCATAGGCAGGTACGATGGCAACACGGTCATCACCATCTGCGAGCGCAATTCCTAAACGCGATGCCGAACCATTGAACGAAGAAATTCCTGGTACTGTTTGGATTTCAACCTCTGGGTGCATGTCCTGCATAAGCTTCATCATATGGATGAACGTACTATATAATAGTGGATCTCCCTCTGTTACGAATGCGACGTCTTTGCCTTCTTTTAATTTTCCATAGACAAGTTCAACAGATTTTGTCCATTCACGTTCTAATACAGCCTCATCCTTTGTCATTGGGAATACTAGGCCAAGCATATCCTTTTCTTCTGGATTAATGTAAACATCTACAATACGATGTGCATAGCTTTTACTGCCTTTTAATTTTTTTGGATACGCAATAACAGGCGACTCCTGAATAACGCGGAATGCTTTAACTGTAATTAATTCTGGATCGCCAGGACCTACGCCCAAGCCATATAAAATACCAAGATTACTCATGATTTTCTTCCTTTCGATATGCAGATATAATAAAAATCGGATTTAATGGGACAAAACGTGTCATATCTAAAATTGGTTTACTGCGCGCAAGCTGTGCCTGTAAGATGTCAACGGCAAAGCCACAAGCTTTAAACGCTTCGACTGCCTTATATAAATTTTCAATTGTTGCAGCATTTAAGACAATACGACCATTTGGCTTCAAGCGGGTACAGCATAATTGCAATAGCTCCACCATTTCGCCTCCTGTTCCACCGATAAAAATCGCATCCGGATCAGGGAAGTTTTCAAGTCCTGCAGGTGCTTTACTATGAATAGCTGTTATATCAACACGGAACTTTTGCTGATTTTGCAGGCAATTTTCTAAATCAGGTGCATTTTTCTCTACCGCAAATACTTGACCTTCTGGCGCAAGCTTACCAGCCTCAATCGCCATAGATCCTGTACATGTACCGACATCCCATACAATACTATCCTTTTGTAGCTGCATTGCTTGTAAACTTAAGACACGAATTTCTTTTTTCGTAATAAGCCCTTTATCTGGCTTACGCTGTGAGAATTCTTCATCATCAATCCCGAGTGTATAGCGTTTTGGTTCGGATGATTGTTTTAAAATCACGACATTTAAAGGAGAAAAGTCTGTAGTCTCTAATTCATCAAGAGAATACGAGCCAAATTTTTCATTAATGCCTTGTAAATTTTCTGCCACAAATGCGCTGTATTCTGTCATACCAAAATGCTTTAAATAGCGTGCTAGTGCATTCGGGTTATTTTCAGCATCTGTTAGAAGCGCCACTTTCTTTTTGCCATCAATGCGCTGTGCTAAGCCTTTCATAGAGCGCCCATGAATACTTGTTACATAAGCGTCCTGCCAGCTTTCCCCCATCTTCGAAAAGGCAAGCTGTACCGAGCTCATATATGGATAAACTTCAACGTTTAGCTTTTTCGCTAAATAACCACCGATTCCATAAAATAGTGGATCACCTGACGCTAGAATAACGGTGTTTCTTGTTTCTGTAGATAATCTTTCAACAAGCGTTGAAAGACCACCTTTGATTATTATTTTTTCTCCAGTAAAGCTCGGGAAAAATTCTAGAACACGCTCACCGCCAACAAGTACCTCACAGTCTTCTATCCACTGTACATATTGTGGTAGCAAGCTTTCTTGTCCGTTATCCCCGATCCCAATCAATTTCATCGATCGATGCAATGTCATCAGCCCTTCCTAATAATTGTCCCTGCATCGAATAGATCGATGTGGAAAGCGTTAAACCGCCTCTAACATGATGTAACGAAGAATAGCAACAAGCCTCACATAAACGGTGAAAGAATGCATCATAGCCCTTCTCTGCCATAATTTCGCCGACTTGTGAAGCAGTATTGGCCTCTCGTACCTCAGCTACTGTCTCTTCGTCTGCACCTATATCCACTGCCAATTGTGCTAAAAAGTTAAAATCAATCGGAGCACTTTTGGAATGCACCATCATCACACCTTGAGCAACCTTCGAAAACTTACCCATCATACCAACTAGTGATACTTCTTTAATACCAAGTCGTTTACAATGCTTTAATGTAAAGCCAACAAAGTCGCCCATCTCTACAAACGCTTCCTCTGGCAAATAAGGGTACTGTGTCATCCCAAATTTTTCACTGCGCCCACCAGTAGTCACGACTAAATGCTCACAGCCAGCTGCCTTTGCAACACTAATAGCTTGAACGATACTTGCCATATAAGCGGAACTCGAAAAAGGCACGACGGTTCCCCTTGTGCCTAAAATGGAGATGCCTCCAATAATACCAAGTCGCCCATTTAACGTTTTTTTTGCAATTTCCTCACCTTCAGGTACTGAAATCACTACATTGACGCCTCTGTCAATTTCAAAATCGTCAAGCACACCCTGTACAGAACTATGAATCATCTTCCGTGGCACAGGATTAATCGCTGCTTCTCCAACAGGCACTGGTAAGCCGGGCTTTGTTACGCGCCCGACACCAATCCCTCCGTCTAAATGAATGCCAGGTGTATCAGCCCAGCTCACTGTCCCAATAATGAGTGCCTTATGTGTTGCATCAGGGTCATCACCAGCATCTTTAATGGTTTCACAACTTACAGCATTATTTTCAAATGTACATTTTTCTATCGTAAATGTTGCATCTCGCCCAATCGGCAAATGAATCGTACTTGTTTCTTGCTCGTCATTTGTGATTAAGGCCAGTAATGCAGCCTTCGTTACTGCAGTTGCACAGGCTCCCGTTGTATAACCGTGACGCATGTCCTTGGGATCCTTTTTAGGCTTCCGCTCCATTATTTTTTCGCCTGTTCATCCGCTAAAAGTGAAACAGCATTCAATGCGGCAACCGTCACTGTACTACCGCCTTTACGACCAACATTTGTAATATACGGAATACCTTCTAGTTTTAATAACTCTTCTTTCGACTCAGCAGCAGAAACGAAGCCAACTGGCATACCGATAATTAAATCTGGTTTCGCTAAGCCTTCTTTAATTAAACGAATTAATTCCAGCAATGCTGTCGGTGCATTACCGATTGCATAAATGCCACCCTCATGTAATTTAGCAGCCTTTTGCATAGAAATAATCGCACGCGTAGTGTTTTGTTTTTTCGCTTCGATCGACACGTCTTCATCTGCAATATAGCAGTGTAAATCGCCACCATGTTTTTGGAAGCGTTTTTTCCCCGAACCACTTTCAATCATTTGCACATCTGCAATGACATGGCGACCAGCAAGAATTGATTTAATCCCTGCTTCAAGCGCACCTGGTGTAATAATTACGCTACGTCCTAGTTCAAAGTCAGCAGAAGCATGGATGATGCGACGTACTACTTTCCACTCGTCTTCTGAGAAATTATGCTCGCCCATTTCCTCTGCAATAATTGAAAAACTGTAATCGTAAATTTTATCTGGGTCTACTGTTAATGGTTTGAAATCTGTTTTAAAGTCCATCTGGATTGCCTCCTAAAGTGTGTTTTGTACAGCTTGTAATACATCTTCAAATGTAGAATATTGCTGTCCGTATTTTATATTTGGTCTTGCAATTAAAATCGTTTCAATGCCACATGCAAGGGCAGCATCTAGCTTTTCATCCACAGAGCCAACCTTGCCGCTTTCTTTCGTAATCATCAGTGTCACATCATATTGACGGAAGAGCGCTTCGTTTAATTCCTTTGAAAACGGACCTTGTATCGCAACGATATTTCTTTGTGCCACACCAAGTGCTTCACATTTTTCCATATTATCGAGTCGAGGAAGCATACGAGCAATTACTCGTGTATTGTCTAAGCCATGTAATACTTTTGTAAATGTTGCAAGTGTTTTACTGCCCGTCGTTAACATGATGACACCACGTTTTTCCGCTGCTAAGTGAGCAGCCTCCTCATAATCTTTCACAACCGTAATTAGTGGATGTGTATAATGCTCATGTGCTCGTTCATAGCGAATATACGGTACATTTGCTTGCTCAGCTGCAGCCATGGCATTTTTTGAAGCTTCCTCAGCAAATGGATGAGAGGCATCTACAACTAAACGATACCCTTGCTCTGTGATGATTGTCGCCATTTCTTCAGCCGTTAATCGACCGACTAAATGAGGCAGGCCCACTTCTGTAAGGCTTGAAGCGGCTGATTCAGTAACGACTGTAGCTGTCACAGCACAACCTGCTGACTGTAATTCTAGTGCTAGATTCCTTGCATCACTCGTCCCAGCTAACATGAAAATCATTTCACTGGCTCCTCTTCATGGTCATGGTCATGATGGTGGTCATGGTCATGATCATCGTGGTGATGGTGGTCGTGCCCATGGTCGTGGTCATGATGGTGATGGTGATGATGATGCGCATGTCCATGTACCGCCGCATAAGCACGATAGTTTTCTAAATCTTGCATACCTGTTGATGTACCATTCACAGCTTGCTCAATACGCTCTAATAACACATTTTGCAAACGCTCATGATAGCCAAAATAGTTAGCGATTTGAATATCACTGTCTGGATATTTCTCGTTAAATTGCTCGCACATACCATTCATGCGTTCCATTAGGATACCTGTGAATAAAAAGTACGGTAGCATAATAATTTTTTTAGCACCAAGTTTTACACAGCGCTCAATGCCTTCTTCAACACGAGGATCTGTTACACCCATAAAGGCGCTTTCTACGTACTGTACAGGTAGTTTTTCCCATAGCAGACGTGTAATTTTATAAAAATCACCATTCGCATATGGGTCACTGCCGCCTCGTGCAATTAATAAAATGGCAGTATCCTTATGGTCTTCTTCCGCATTAAAGCCAGTCTCTGCTAGGCGGTCTTCTAGAATCGCAAATATTTCTTCATGGACACCAATTGTTTGGCCATATGTGAATGTAATATTTGGATAATGCTCACGCGCATGCTCGATTTCTGCAGGAATATGCAGTTTTGAATGTCCCGCATGAAGAAGAATAATCGGAATAACATGTACCTCAGTAGCGCCCTTCTTGACACAGTTCGTAATACCTTCTTCAATGTTTGGCGAAGCAAACTCTAAAAAACATGTTTCTACTAAAAAACTATCATCAATACGAGGTGTCATTTGCTCAATAAATGTACGTACCTCATCATTTCCTGCTGCTAAACGGCTCCCATGGCCGACAAATAAAATTGCTTTCATCCTCATTACTCCTCACTAGTCGCCGCACGGAGCTGGCTCAACTTTTATTTTTGAAGACATATCCTGATACGTAAAATGAAGTATCTTTTTCACACGCTTAAAGTATTTAAACAAACGTTCATTCGGATGTGCATTTGCTTTATACTCTTCGATAATATCTGTGATCAGCGGTATAAGTTGCTCAGGTTCTAAACCCTCCACAACAGGCTGGGCCGCATGTGCTGTACGACCAACTGGCTTAGCCCCAATAAAAACATCAAACTTACTTTTGCGATAAACAATACCAATATCATCAAATACCGCTCGATAACATGCCATACCACAGCCGTTAAAACCTATATTCAACGTTTTCGGTAACGACATACCACCAAGCTTTTCTTGAATCTCTTCCGCATAAGGAATCGAATCAGTCTTTTCTCCATAGCAGAAATCACAAGCCTTTAACGATAGCACGTCACCAATCGGTGCTAGTAAAAAGCCAACTTCTCGAAGCTTTGCTGTAATCACTGCAGGATCAGTCGTCGGAATTTTCAGATGAATTTGATGGTCTGGTGTATACTCCATCGTTCCTTCTTCTCCAACTACCTCTGCTAGCGTCATCATTTGTTGAGGAGTAAAGAACTTATTAGCTACTCCTGGACTCACAGCTAATTCAAAAATGGATTCCATTTTTTGTTGAACAAGCTTCGGTGTTACCCTCACTGCACTTGTTCCCTTCACCATTGCTAGTGCTGATGTCGCCATTTCAAGTGATGACTTTTTTTTAGGCTTTGGTTCTGATGTTATGGCTAAACTGGGCTTAATACGATTTGCATTGGGATCTGTCGCAAAATCATTACGAGCCATCCCTGTTTCTTGATTCATTGCCCATGGTTCATTTTCTTCTTTTAGACGTTGATGTGGTCGTAACGGTTGTTTTTCATCGCCGAGTGTATATTTGCGCTGATAACCACGTGGCGTAATCATTTTATTGTCATAGAAGAACGTTGATGAATTCCCGATAACAACAGTTGTTAGCATGCCAATATCATGTTCTAGCATTTCTGCTAAAGTCGTCATCGTAATTTCCTGACGTTCACGATACGCACTTTTCACAAGTCCTACCGGTGTATCCGGAGAACGATATTCTAATAAAATTCGTTGTGCCTCTACGATTTGTCTCGTACGACGGCCACTTTTTGGGTTATAAAGAGCAATAACGAAATCAGCCATTGCCGCTGCTTCTACTCGCTTTGCAATTAAATTCCAAGGTGTTAAGTGGTCACTTAAACTAATCGTACAGGCGTCATGCATAATCGGAGCACCTAGTAAACTTGCACATGAATTGATAGCAGAAATACCTGGAACAATCTCTACCTCAACACCAGTTGCTTCCGTCCAGCCTAGCTCAATTAAAACTTCATATACTAAGCCTGCCATGCCATAAACGCCAGCATCACCGCTCGATATAACCGATACGATACTTCCTGCCTCTGCTTGGCGCACTGCTTCTTGTGCACGTGAAACTTCTTCTGTCATACCAGTACTAACAATTGACTTTGCACTAACTAAATCCTGAATAAGCTCAACATATGTTTTATAGCCTATGATCATATCACTTTGTTGAAGTGCCTCAACAGCACGAGTCGTAATATGTTTAAAATCCCCAGGTCCAAAACCAACTACGAAAATCTTTCCTTTTTGCGCCATTTTGTTACCCCTCTTTCACCTTTTCAATGCCTTTAATGGCTGTTGTTTGTGCTGTACGCTGTAACGAACCTTCACGCAATGTAAAGACATGCTCATTTTGTAATGCTTCATGATTTAAATCTTGTACGAGTGCCCGCGCATGCTCTGTAGTCGGCACACGGTACCAATTCCCCTGAGGATAAGCGATAACAACACATGCATCCTTACATCTACCATTACAGCGTGTCCTAGTCGTATGTATGTCCTGATCAAGCGCTTGCATTTGTATTTCATCACGGATTGCCTGTGTAATTTCCTCTGCATCTTTTTTCATACAGCTACTGCCATTGCAAATAAAAAGATGCGTTTTCATCCCCTCTAAATTCCAAGTTGTCATTGTTGTTCTCCCCTCATTTGCTTTTAGGAAAAAGAAAAACCTTTACTCTAGACGAAGAGTAAAGGTTTTGTAGAAGCTAAATAAAAAACGAATATATACAGCTACTCGCTCTCGCTTCAACTTCTCCCTCCGAAAAGTTTGCATGCATCATCACAATAAGCAGGTTTCCTGACTTAAGCATCCTTTTACTTTCGCGCCTTCCTAAGTTTTCACTAGTGGCATTTGCGATTTCATCAGCTATTACAGTAGCGGGGGCTGTATCGGATTTTCACCGATTTCCCTATTATCTCGAAAATATTCAAGCACTTATTGATGTTTTATATGAAATTGTACTTTTTATGTAATAGAAAACTGTCTCTATCATATCTTAATTTTTAAAAATTTCAATATTTCTTTCTCAAATTGTGACATTTTTATTAAAAATTCAGAGAAAACGCGAAATTTTTATCTGTATTTATCTGAATTTTCGACATTGACCTTTAATTCTAAAATTTTTATAAAAAGTATAGCATATATGTGGAAATTCATGTTACACTTTGTCGTGAAATCTCACAACTTCATTCTTTTTCGGTGCGAAGTGTATACCATTTCGCTTAAAAGGGAAGCCGGTTCAAGTCCGGCGCGGTCCCGCCACTGTACTAGGGAGTTTTATAGATCATGTCACTGTCCAAAGGATGGGAAGGCCTATAAAACGTTGAACTAAAGCCAGGAGACCTGCCGAAAAATATGTGATCGTTTCAACCTACGAGGATAGGTGTGCGGCTTAGCAGATTAAAATT
Organism: Lysinibacillus sp. TE18511; assembly: GCF_054062295.1. NCBI lineage: Bacteria > Bacillati > Bacillota > Bacilli > Caryophanales > Bacillaceae > Lysinibacillus > Lysinibacillus sp. TE18511. Next base: position 96,763 of record NZ_JBSSFD010000009.1, on the reverse strand, counting down.
TTATTTGCCTCTTTTAGCTATGCACTTTTCCAAAGTCGGAGAAGTGCTTTTTATTTTCATTCAGAAGAGACTCCATCTCATGGTGGTAGATGTTTACAGATATAGCCAAAACACCTCCTGAATGAAAATAAAGCCTCGAACGCAATTACGCCAAGGCGAAATTGATATCGTTCGCACGCTACATTCGAAAAATATAATGTTAGGAGGAGAGATTTTGAAATTCTCACCTTGGAAGCTTAGTTATTTCTTGCTGGCATTTTTATTTGTGCCAAATCGTGCATTTGCTATGCATATCATGGAGGGCTTTTTGCCGATTGAATGGGCAATTTTTTGGTGGGTCTTATCGATTCCATTTATTATTTTAGGATTACGCTCTATTCGTAAAACCATTGATGAAAATCCTGAAACAAAAATGATACTAGGTTTATCCGGTGCCTTCACCTTTGTATTATCAGCCTTAAAAATCCCTTCTGTAACGGGGAGCTGCTCGCATCCGACAGGAGTTGGACTTGGGACTGTTCTTTTTGGACCACTAGCTATGAGTGTGATCGGGACAATCGTTTTATTATTCCAAGCTTTACTTTTAGCACATGGTGGGCTTACAACATTAGGGGCAAATGCATTTTCCATGGCAATTGTTGGTCCTATTATTGCTTACTCTGTATTTAAGGGCGCACAAAAAATGGGGCTATCATTTTCAGTAGCTGTCTTTTTAGCAGCAATGCTTGGTGACTTAGGTACATATGTTGTTACATCTGTACAATTAGCTCTTGCCTTCCCTTCTGAAGTAGGAGGGTTTATGGCATCATTCACAAAATTTGCTGGTATTTTTGCAATAACACAAATTCCGCTCGCGGTAAGTGAAGGAATTTTAACAGTGATCGTTATGAATTTCTTGAAAAAATATAATGTGAGCGAACTAAAAGCATTACGTGTTTTCTCAGCTAAGGAGGCACACTAAAATGAAAAAAAATTTACTGCTCTTGGCAATTGTTGTGTTTCTAGCTATCATTCCTCTATTTATCCAAAAGGGTGCAGAATTTGAGGGTGCTGATGGCCAAGCGGAAGCAGCAATTGGTGAAATTAACGCTGACTACGAACCATGGTTTGAAAGCATTTGGGAGCCACCAAGTGGTGAAATTGAAAGCTTATTATTCGCTCTACAAGCTGCTATCGGCGCTGGATTTATCGGCTATTTCATCGGCTTTATGCGCGGCAAACATAAAGAAGGTTAAACGATATGTTACTCATAGATAAGTATGCTTATTTGAATAAGCTAGCGTCTGTTCATCCGCTAGAAAAAATGACGTTATCCATAGGACTACTATTATTGTCGCTTATCATGAGAGATGAACGAATTTCACTCATTACATTTATTGTAATGAGTGCTTTTACCATTTTAAGCGCAAAAATCCCAGTTAAATATTATGCAAAACTGCTATTACTACCGGGATTTTTTTTACTTTCTAGTTTACTATCAATATTAATTTCTATAGCCCCATCAACAAGCACTCTCCCTACACATATTTGGTCGTTTTCTATTAACGGTTGGACAATTTTTGTAGGGCGCGCGAGTATAGAAACAGCACAGCAGCTTTTTTTCATCGTACTTGGCAGCATTAGCTGTTTGTATTTTTTAATTCTTACAACATCCGTACAATCGATCTGCTATGTTCTACGACTTTGGCGACTTCCCACTTTATTTGTAGAGCTAGTGGAACTAACGTATCGATTTATTTTTATTTTTTTAGACAGTATGCAAAAAATTCATCTTGCCCAGCAGGCTCGATTAGGTTACCGCTCCCCTATGCAATGGCTGCGCTCAATTTCAATGCTGATTGCAGCTTTATTTGCCGAGATGTTTCAGCGAAGTCGTGAACTAAACAATGCAATGCAGGCACGCGGTGGAGAAACTGTCTATTGGCAGGAGAATGTTACCTATTGCATGAAAAACTGGCTAGGTATGGCTGCTATTTTTATTTCCCTTATCATTTATGGAGGTTTTTTCTGATGACTGATTTATACTTTGAACTAAAACAATTATCCTACGCTTATGCAGATGGAACCCATGCTTTGACAGATCTTACACTCCAAATTCCAAAGGGAAAAAAAATCGCTTTACTTGGTCATAACGGAGCTGGGAAATCGACTTTATTTCAGCATTTAAATGGCATTTTAAAGCCTACCACTGGAAATATATCGTTTTGTGGCAAGGAACTTAACTATAGTAGAAAAGCATTAAAAGAATTGCGCCAACAGGTTGGAATTGTTTTTCAAGATGCAGACAACCAGCTTTTTTCAGGTACTGTTATGCAAGATATTGCATTTGGACCTTTAAACCTTGGTTGGACAACTGAAAAAATTGAAGAGAAAATTGCATGGGCTGTTGCTCAAACTGAAGTTGAACCATTACTCGATAAACCGATCCATTTTTTAAGTGTTGGCCAGAAAAAACGTGTTGCAATGGCTGGAGTACTAGCGATGGAACCATCTGTTTTATTATTAGATGAACCAACAGCTGGACTTGATAATTATTATGCTGCACAAGTTTTACAGTATTTAGCTAAATTAGAGAATGGTGAACGTACTATTTTACTAGCAACGCATGATATCCCATTAGCCTATGAATGGGCAGACCAAATCATCGTGATGGAAGCTGGAAAAATCATTTATAATGGGGACCCTGTTGAGTTGTTCTATCAAGAGCAGTTGCTTGAACAGGCCCATCTCGAACGCCCATGGGTCTTTGAAATGGCGATTGCCTTGCAAAATAAGAAACTATTTGAGAAAAACAGTACAATGCCTCGTTCGAAGGCAGATTTACAAAAACTTATTGAGCAGCTTTAAGACGATGTTTTAAGGATATAACATTTCTTGGACTATAGTTGCGTGTTTTCCACTTGTAGGGCTCATTACCATAACGTGTGGTTGATTGTAGTGAAGGCTGGGCGCTTATAGCTGATACACTTCCCTTAACTACAATCTAAAAGAGTGACTCCCCCCGACCTCTCGCACCACCGTACGGACAGTGCCTTTCAGTAACGAATATTACCTGTTGTCTCAAGGATGTGAAATCATAGACTTTTTATAGTCCTAATGAGAGTATTCGTTCTCCCTTCCCTTTCACTAAGGCTAGTTTACTGATACAAATTTTCATAGATTTTACATAATGGAAAAATATAGATTGGTACTTTTGGAAAAATAACTCCTTATTTACGAAACTTTTCTATCATTCATCCGTAATAGTATAGATGTGACTTAAATCAAAACATTCAAGGAGGTAATACAGTTGAAGAACTGGAAAAAGAAATCATTTGCTATAGTAGCATCTGCTGCACTAATGGTGCCTACTGCTTCTGCCTTTGCTGAAGCACCACAAAAAACAGAGAAGAACCCAGAGTCAGTGAAAGTAGCTAGCAATCAGAAACAAGCAGAAAAGAATCAAAAAGAATGGATCAGTAAGGATACAATTATCGTCAAGCATTCTGGTCTTGATAAGAATGTCCATAAAAAAATTGGCGCAAAAGTAATCCGCTCTATTCCTTCATTAGGTTACGATGTTATCCAACTTAACAAAGGAGTAACTTTAGAAAAAGCAGTTTCATATTATGCAAATCAAAAAGGGGTTAAAAATGTTTCCCCTAGTTACATGTATCATTCCTTTGGCAATGGCGGAGACCCAAAGAAAAATGATATGTATCATTTAAACTTGCTTGAAATTGATAAGGCCCTAGAATTAGCAGGCAATAACGAAGTAAAAGTAGCGGTTATCGATTCTGGTGTGGATTTTAAACATCCAGATTTAAAATCGCAAGTGCTTCCACCATATAATGCAGCAGCACCTGCCAATACTACTAATACTGGTGACCATGGAACACACGTAGCAGGTATTATTGGAGCGGCAAAAGATAATGCTGTAGGAGGACATGGGGTTAATCCAAATGCTAAGCTTCTTCCAATTGATGTATTCAACGGAAAAGCTGGTGCCAGTGATTTCGTCATTGCACAAGGTATACTTTACGCTATTGAGCAAGGCGCAGATGTTATTAACATGAGCCTTGGTGGCTATGGAGAATCTCCACTAGTGAAAGAAGCTGTTCAGAAAGCGATTGATCATGGAATTACCGTTGTAGCGGCTGCAGGAAATGAATCGACAGATAATTACTCCTTCCCTGCTTCTTTCGAAGGCGTCATTAGCGTAGGTTCTACGAATGATAGAAACAAACTATCAAGCTATTCAAACTATGGTCCATCGGTTGACCTAGTAGCTCCAGGTGAAGATGTATACAGTACAGTTCACGATGAGAAAAAAGGATCATCCTATGTAAAATTTAGTGGGACATCGATGGCTTCTCCCGTTGTTGCAGGTGTGGCGTCCCTACTAAAATCAAAATATCCAAATTTAAAGCCTCATGAAATAGAAGCTATTCTCGAAATGACGGCAAAAGATTTAGGTGAGAAGGACTATGATTTGACATATGGAAATGGCCTTGTCAACCCTGTGAAAGCATTACAGTTTGATTTAAAAAATCTTCCTAAACAGTATTCAGAAACAACAGATGAGCGTATGAAAAACGCAAAAGTCCTCAAAAAGAATACACTAAATACAGAAAAAGGTGAATTCAAGCAGCCGGACGAAAAGAAATGGTACAAGGTTGATTTAGAAGCAAATGAATACGCACAACTGACATTAAAAGGTGCAAATAAATACGATTATGCATTTGATTTGTACTTCTACCCTGAAGGTCAAAATGGGAAAGCAGAACCAATCAATGTGAATGATGTTCGTATTGGAAAGCAAGAAGGATACCTATATAAAGCAGATCAAAAAGGAACCCTTCTTGTTGGCGTAAAGGATCATAATGGCAGCTACGACTTAAAGGGTAAATCTAACTACATCTTCACAGCTCAAACAACTAAAGAATTACCAGTTGATTCATTAGAAATAGACAAAATGGAGAAAATTGCAAAATTCCCATTCAATACAGCAGGGAAAAACTATACCCTACTTTCTAAAGATCAGCAAAGTGACAAAGATTATTTTACATTTTCAGTAAAAGAACCAACGACACTGAAATTTGATTTATCTGGTATTCCAGGTGTTACAGCTTCTATGGAACTTTATTTAAAAGAAGACTTAGATAATGTAGCAAAAGAACCAGTCGATACTGAGGAACCAGAAGAGGCATATCCTCTCCAAGCATCCTACGGTATGGATAAAGGCGACGGAGTAAGCCTTTTTGTCGATGCTATGCCTGAAGAAGAGTATGTACTAAGCGTATCTAATGAAAACGGAAACGACTTCTCGCTTGAAATGTTCTTGAGCGGCGGCATTGATACGAAAGAAAATGTAAGTGAATCAATTATTCCTTACACATTAACAGGAGCAGCCGTTACCCTTCCTAAAGATGAAGACGGACTTCCATTAATTGAGGAAATGCCAGAAGAAAATGTACAAATGGATTCTGTACCTTTAGCTGAATCTAAAATAACAAAACGCAATGAAATAGATGATTTAATGAATATGTTCATGAATCCCGATGCTATGGAAAATCCAGAAGACGTGGATGCAATTATAAAGCAAGCGATTCGTTTTAATATTGGTAAAGATCAAAAAGCATACTTCCAATCAGATTATGATAAAGATTACTTCTTATTTAAAGCCCAAGAAGATGGCATATATGGTTTCAACATTAAAAAAGGTATGAACCAAATGCCAGCTGGTACTGTATTTGAATATGATGAAGAAACAAAAGAATTATTACCGATTTCTTCATTAACAAATGATTTAGGGCCAATGGGTCTATTCCTTGGATCAACAAGTGATGAAAACGTTGCAAAGACAATTTCATTGAAAAAGGACAAAACCTATGTTGTAAAAGTAAGTAATTTTGGTGACCGTTCTTCTGAACCATATACACTTAAAACAAGTAAAGTGGCAGCTATTCCAGAAGGTTATAATAAAGAAAATAATACAGAAAAAACAGCTCAAACGATTCAACCTGGTAACAGCTATAAAGATTATCTAGTTTATCAAGATGATAGTGATTTCTACTATTACAAACAGCAAGGCAAAGATGAAGTCATGAGTCTTCTTGTTTCTTCTGAACTACTTACAAATGAACAGCTAGATAAATTACCTAAAGAGCTTCAAAATAACTTAAAATTCACAGGCTCCATTATTGAAGATACAAATGGTAATATGCAAATTGATCCACAAGAAATGGCAACAGAAATTACATTTGGACAACCTGAAAATATCTTTGAATTGCTACTTGGTATATCAGGAACATCAGATGTAAATACTTCTTTTAAAGCGAAAAAGGACCGCGGTTATTTTATTGTTGTTAACGGCATGAAACTTGGACAAGTATCAACTCAACCATATAATTTAACATTGGTTGATCATATAAAAGTAGATGAAGATGCAGATTCCAAGGTAGTGAATGGTATACCAACAAAACCATCTACACTTACGAAAAAAGACGACAAATGGGTAGCGACTCACTATCTAAATGCAGGTGTTCCATTTGGAGATAAAGACTATTTCGAATTTAATAATGACCGCAAACGCGATGTGCTCTTCTCTCTACAAACAGAAAAAGCACTAGATGGCGTCATCCGTATTATTGATGCAAAAGGAAAAACAGTAGAAACCTTAGATCTTTACGGCGCAGAAGATGCTGAAGTAGGTACAGTTGAACTGGATGAAGGAACTTACTATATTGAAGTAAGTGAAGCTGACGGCAAAGCAAGTACACAACCATATACACTTGAAATAAAGTGAAACTTTAATCAGTGGGGGGGTTTTTCATCCCCCACTGATTATTAGTCTTCACCAATCGGGCTTTTATGGGCAGTTTTTCTACCACCTATCTTCTTTGCTTTCGATACAGATAAATTACTGCCCGTTAAAGCGGGATAAAATAAGTTGAAGGATTGTCCCCTAGATAATAAAATCTAGGGGATTTCTTGATCATTATCGATTTCATCCATGTTAGGCGCAATACTAAAAAAGCATCTCATCCGTGATGGATGAGATGCCTCTTTTAACTAAAATACTTTACATAATTACAGTATTGATCTTGTTTCATATTAAGATTCTCATATAGCTTCCGTGCATGAACATTATCAGTTGCCGTTTGAAGCGTCACATAGCGAGCATATTGCTGCTCACAATATTGAAATACCTTTTCCATCAATGCCTTGCCCACCCCTAGGCCTCTAGCATCTTCTTTTACATAAATATCATTTAATATATATGCACGCTGTAAGGCAATGGACGAAAATGTCGGATATAATTGTGCAAAGCCAATTGTATTCCCATTTTCTACAACTACAAAAATAATGGATTCTTTTAAGGCCATTCGTAATTGTAAAAATGCCTTCGCACTGCTTACATCTGACTCAATCCCATAAAACTGGCGATATTCATCAAAAAGCACTGTTAGCTCCTCTAGTTCATTCATTGTTGCTTGAAGTATTTCCATCCTGTTCTCCCCTTGTGTCTACCCATGATCGTCTAAAATTATGAATCTAGTTTTCATTATAAAGGAAATAATGGAATAAATAAAAGAATATCCATCTTATTCAAGCAAGGAGATACTTTAGCACAGCTTTTCATCTAAAACTTCGGCAACAATTTGCCCAATATGTTTTCAGATTCTATTCCACCGATTGCGAATGCTTGGAGGTGCCCGTATGTATTTGCAGGTTCCTTCTTTAAGAAAGATTTTTTACCGTACCGAAAGTTTTGTATCCTTATTATTTTATATAAGTTTGGAGGATTCGTATGCTAAAAAGAAAGTTTGGAGACCATTCACAATGGCAACGAGTTATAGAAAGAAAATATGGCCAGTCATACCTTGATACTAAAGATTTTAAGGGATTTATCACTTTATTAAAAACAGTAAAAGTGACAGAACCCCTTTCCGTGAATTATGGAGAGAAAAGATTATGTATTGTCGATAATGGCTATATATGGTTGCAACAATTTCCTCTTGAGAAAAACCATGCAGTAACAACAATGTTTGATGCGAACGGAGAAATAATTCAATGGTATATTGATATGTGCAATAAAAACTCAATCGAAAATAATGTGCCTTGGATGGATGATTTATTTTTAGACCTCATCTTGTTGCCGTCAGGAGAACTGATTGAAAAAGATGCTGATGAATTAGAGGAAGCTTATGCGAATAGTATCATTGATAAATCTCTTTATGAATTGGCTTGGAACGAACTAAACAGTATAAAAAGAGATATAAGCAAAGGTGAATTTAAATTGGTTAACCTTTCTAAACAGCATAAAGAAATTTTAGTAAATAAAATAAATTAACTTTGGTTCTTCTCCTTACAAAACTCCATTTTGAAGATTTTATGTAACTTTTAGAACACTCTTTCAAATTGACTAACTAGCACTAATTGATCACCTTGCCATCTGGTAATTTGCCATCCTTCATCCACTCTTCTACAAAACGGTTAAAGAACTTTGGGTTTGCTAAAGAGACACCATGGCCGATGTTAGATAGCACAACACCTTTACAATTAGGATTACTATTCACTAGATGTATGGCTGATTTTTTCATGTTGCCCTTCTCTTTTTCACCGACCGTTACTAATATTTTGCATTGAGCTTTCGAAAAATTGTGAGGAATTGCAAATGACATATTTTCTTGCAATATTTTAATAAGGGTATCTAATTTCATCCTTGAACTATCTTGATAATATTGCTCAAAATATTCCTCATCTACATACAATGTTTTAGCTTGAAGCTTCGCGAATGATTTATTTTTTATCAGCGGAAAAGATAATTTAATGAACGGTCTAATCAATTTTTCTGCGATCGGAGAAGGTATCACTAAGGCACTGTTGATGATGGCATAATCTATTAGATGCTTCTATCAATTATGCCTCGGCATAATTGTGTCCGGAATCGGCTTTGTGCTTGCACAAAGAATTCCTTTTCCGATTTCCGTGACATCCGCCGGAGGCTTTAACTTCATTCAGCGGTTGTTTGGACTTCCGCTGAATGAAGTTAAACTAATCATTTGAATAGCAATCTGTGCCCCTAATGAAAAACCGATCACCATGACACGTTTATTTTCTGCTTTCTCCTCGATTATCGTTAGAAGTTTTTTTGCACAATCTTCAATTGAAAAATCAGCGTCATCAGTGATTAATTCTGGTACAACGCAATGATAATCGGAAAAATATTGGACTTGTTTATCCCACATCCACCCTCAAACACCACCCCCATGAATCAACATCATGAGTGGCTTATGTAGATCACCGTACTCCTTATAATGCATTACCACACCTTCTTTCTTCGTTGTTGTATTTCTCGGGAAATAATTAGATTATTCTTTTATTTTACACACTGTATTTATTTTACTATTTTTAGTGTCATATTTATAGTTACTGTTGCATATATAATACTTGAAAAACATTTTGCATTTTTTAATGAAGCATTGTGGCTCTTGGGATTGAGGAAGAAAGACAAAAAATAATAAACATGGAGGTAATACAGATGGATCAAAACAAAACAAACGAACCAAAAGAATTATTAAAAGCCATTAGCCCTTCCAGTTTAGGAGAATTTCCCCTCTCACCAATTAGTGGTTTATATGCATGGAGCGAACAGCAATTCCATGAGGAACTTCGCCTTGATGTAGACGGATACTACCCACAAATGGTAGCAAGCGGAACTATTATTTCAAACACGTCTTCTACTATTCATTGGATTGCCAAGTTAACAGCTAATGGTCCAAATACTTGGATAGGCAATATTCGAAATAAATACCTAGACGAAATACAATCATTTCCTTATACAAATGTAAAAATACAGGTAACACGCGGTTCAATCCCTGAACAACATACTGCCGAAGTCGCATTTCTTATCGGAGGGGAGACAGACAGAACTAGCACTTTCCAGTTTCAATCTCCCCACTTCCACCCTGTGGAATTTGAATTCGATGCTGAAGAAGGTACAACGCCAGTCACGACCTATCAAACACACGCACATCCAGACAAGCCAACATCTTTGCCGGATGAAACTTTGTCAATTTCAGAAGTTTTTAAACGCACTGGGTTTGACGTGAAAATATCAGAAGGTAATAATATTGTTTCCAAAGACTATACAGGGACTGATAAAAAGTGGAACACTCAAGAGATGCATGATGCCATGCAAGTATATTGGTCACACTTTGGTAATAAGCCTCAATGGTCCATGTGGACATTCTTTGCAAATTCGGAAGCTGAAGAAGGCCATGGTCTAGGCGGTATTATGTTTGATAGCATAGGTCCGAATCATCGTCAAGGGACAGCAATTTTTAATAATTCATTTATTTCAGATCCTCCTAAAGGTGACGCCTCCCCAGAAGCTTGGGTACAGCGCTATCGTTTTTGGTGTACTTGCCATGAGATGGGACATGCTTTCAATCTCCTGCACTCTTGGCAAAAACACCTAGGTCATCCTTGGGAACCGTTGGAGCGCCCTCTTACCCCAGAACCAAAGGCTCTAAGCTTTATGAATTATCCTTTCAAATTTGATGGCAACCAACAGGAGTTCTTTAAACACTTTGAGTATCGTTTTAGTGATCAAGAGCTTTTATTTTTGCGACACGCTCCTGAGCGCTTCGTACAAATGGGTAATGCTGACTGGGCTGTAGATCATGGTTTTGAACAACCAATCAATTCTATTCACCCTTCTTTTAATCTTGAATTGAGGGTTAACCGTAAAACACCTATATTCCAATGGTTAGAACCTACAGTTATTGAAATCAAACTAACTAATACTTCAAATCAACCTCAGTCAATAAATAAACATATCTTGTCCGATTTATATGGAATGTCTGTAATGGTTAAAAAAGATGGCAAACAAGGTCGTCGGCTACTACCTTATGTTCAATTTTTAAGGAACATAGAGAACAAGGTAATTATGCCTGGTGAATCACTGTATGAAACCATTTTCGCTTCCGTAGGGAAAAATGGCTGGTTAATTGATGATCCAGGATTCTATAACATTCAAGTAGCCCTGCAAATAAACGGCAATAACATCGTATCTAACAACTTAAGGCTACGAGTTTTACCACCTACCGGATACGATCAGGAATTCCTTGCTCAAGATTATTTCTCTGAAGAAGTCGGCCGTATCCTTGCATTTGACGGCAGCCGTTTTTTTGAAAAAGGGAACGATATCCTTCGTGAGGTAACAGAAAAACTTCCTGACCATGCTGTTGCTCTTCACGCTCATATCGCTCTTGCTAAACCATTGGCGTTCGATTATCAATTCCTTGACTTCACAGGAGACTCAGATACAAGAGGTAAAATCAAAATAATACCTGCCCAACCAGATGAGGCACGTAAACAGTTTACTTCTGCTTTAACAGAGCACAAACAAGTAGCTGCTAAGACACTTTCCAATATAGACTATTATGAATATATGGGAACATATAGTGAATTTCTAAGTAACCAAGAAGAAAACAAGGAAGCCGCAGAGGTACAGAATGTCCTTTATCAAACGCTGTCTGAACGGAATGTTCTAGACAGCGTATTACAAAAAATCAAAAATCGCCGCGAAACTTATGGACAAAAGGAAAATGAACACTTTACGAACAGCTAAAATAATTTAAGTTAAAACATTACTCATCGACAAAGATATTTAATTATGATATAGAAAACTACAAATTAAAACCGTTATTTCGAAAAAAGCTTGATCGAAATGACGGTTTTCTTTTTGATTTTATATAACTATTTCTTTATGAAATTAAACAAGCACTAGTTAGCTTAATAAGACGTAAGTGGTGCCATGATTATATAGTATTCCTTAAGAAACTAAATTCTCTATTCCCAAAAGTCCTTACTGAAACTCGTATTTGCATGATATTTCCCAACTGGTTTGGCAATATCTGACCCTCTAACGATCGTTCCTTTTCCAAACTTTTGTTCTATTTGATCAACGAGTTTAATGATTGGTTCTTCTTTTATATGTTCTTCAAAGTTAAATAACGTTAGCTGCTGTGTCGTTTCTTTAATATCACTGACATTCGATACGGTAACACCTAGTAATCGAACTGGCTCTTCACCCCAATGCTTATTAAATAAATACCACGCTAGCTCAATGATATCCTCTTTTGAATGAATCGCGTTATTGATGGACTTACTCCGTGTACATGTTTCCCAGTCTGCTGAACGAATTATGATACTTACAGTTACCCCTGCAAGTTTCTTAGCCTTTAATCTTTCCGCTACTTTTTCAGAAAGTGTTGCGATTACTTTATATAATTCATCTCTATCTGTTGTATCATAAGAAAGTGTTGTAGAATTCCCTACACTTTTCGTATCGTATATTGCTTCTGGATCAACAGGTCTGTCATCTTCGCCATTTGCTTTTTGTTTCATCCTTAGACCATTAATACCGAAGTTTTGCTTTAATACATATTCATCAGTTACAGCTAGTTCTCCAATTGTTTGAATACCTAAATTACCCAATTTCTCCGCTGTACTTTTGCCAACCCCATGCATCTCAATTACATTCATTGGCCATAGTATTGTTGGTACATCTCGCTTACGGAGTATTGTAATACCCATCGGCTTTTTCATGTCACTTGCCATTTTCGCCAAAAATTTATTTGGCGCAATGCCGATTGAACAAGGGAGTTGCAGTTCGTTCCAGATTCTATCTTGAATATTTTGTACGTGTTGCAATACATTTTGGCCATCAACTATAGGAAGTTGCAAATAACCTTCATCGATTGAAACTGGTTGAAGAATTTCGCTATACTCTTTTAACAAATTAAAAAAAGACTTGGACGCATCTCTATATCGTTCAAAATTAGGAGGTAATACAATTAACTCCGGGCACTTTCGCCGCGCCTCCCCGACATTCATAGTTGTATAAACACCTCTTGCCCTTGCTTCATAACTACAAGTAATTATAATACCTCTTCGCTCTTTAGGATTCCCTGCTATAGCTATGGCCTTGCCTTTTAAACTCGGGTCATAAATCTGTTCTACTGAAGCATAAAAACTGTTCATGTCAATATGGAGAATGATTCTTGATTTATTAACCATAATATTCCCTCCATAAATAACGTATTTTCGGCAACATCTAATCGTTTTGATGATGTGTATTTCTTGTTTAGAGAGATGCGAAACGCTAGGCTTTGTTGAATAACATAGATTCTAGGCTTCGTAAAAAAAGAATATTTGTTCTTATTTTATCATCAAAAGGGATGTTTTGGCTATCACTAACCGACATTCCTCACCATTTTCTCATTGGAAACTGTCCACGTTAGCTACTTGGTTTAATGTATTCTCCTGTTAAAGCGTTAAAGCCCGCAGTATTCATTTTTATGACACTTTATTCCATTTCAAAGTAGGTGGAGATACTTCAATCACTTGTTTTATTGATCATTCTTGGTGTACATCGACTTCAAATGAGCTTCAGTTAATAAACAAGCAGGTACTTTCTCGACAGCTCCAACTGAAATTAACAAAAGTAAGACAACAAATTTTTTTTCATTTTCTTGATTCCGCTCGTTAGTAAACTATAAGAAATCCTACTAACATGAAAGCTAATAGGATTTCTTATCAAACTTTATTTTAATACCACAGGAACATTAAAACTTATCTCGATGTTTGAAATCGCTAAAGAAATGCGTCTAATCCTAAGACTTACTAGTGATATTTTTGAAACATATCGTAAAAATTAAAAAGCTAAGAGTATTCAATTAAATGAAAACTCTCAGCTTTTTTGCATTACGGAAACCAGAGGTGATTACGACCACCTGCTTCGCGAGACTGTGACAAGTAGTCGCCAAAAGATGCTCCATGTGGACGTGTTAGGATGTAAGCAATTCAGAAAGCCAACACTGCATATCATTTGGTCCGATCTAATATTAAATCTGTTTGATCTCGAATAATGTATGCTTCTGGAGTAGCGATATTGGCTCTTTCAGTCAAAGCGTTAGCATGATAATATAAGGGATTTGTCTCATATAGATAATCATCAAATTGTATTCCTGTAATTTCAGTTATTGTTGTTAAAGGAACTTGGTATTGTGTTAGTACATCCATTTTCTCCAGTAAGCGATTTTTTGTCGAGGAACGAAATTCCGCCTTTAAGTTATGTCTCCAATAATCATCCTGTAATATTTTAAATGCGACTGAACGGAGCCTATCGTCAATCCCAATATAAAAAGCTACTTTCCAAAATCCGGCCGGTATCTTTATACCGCAACCTAAGGGTTTTTGATATCCACAGTACTCCCTGTCATTTTCGGTAAAGATCGGCCCAGTGAAAATTGAGAATTTTTTATTTTTGCTCTTAGTTTGATTAATAATCCATCCTTCGATATCACCCCATTTTGTATGATGAAACTCCTTATGTTGAGGGGCAATATTTGCAAAGCAAAATGAATCACAATCTCCATCCTTTGCTTCATCTCTTTCTCCCCAACCTACATCATCTCTTCTGACAAGGTGACCTCTATCCCACAAATCTGCTTGTCCTCCTTCATATAACCATCCACCTACCTGATTTTCCTCTCCAATCCGATCGTCATTATGCCAATTATTACATCTCCTAAGTTGTATATCCCGTTCTTTATCCGTATTGTTCGCTCCAAAAATGGCAAATTTCCGTTCTTTATTCATCACAATTGAAAAGTGCGTAAATGGATAAACTTTACCTCCTTCTAATGCTACTTGGCCTATATCTTCACGTAAACGTGGAAATGGGATAGGAAACTCTTCTCCTAAAAAGGTAGTATCAAAGCCTTTGTTTAAACCCATTTTTGAACGACCTCCTTCTTATCTTGAAATCAAACCTATCAACTAGATCCTCTTGCACATTACAAATAAACCAGAAATATTTCGCTCGAGAAAATAAAACAAAAGGATGGGCATGTCCTAATTTTGTTTGTTTCTATTTATATATTTGCACTGAGCAGCATATATGACTTCCTCAAGCTACTTCGATATAACTAATTCATCATTTGTTATGAAAAAAACAGGTGTGTTGATTAGCCATTTTTATACATTCGAATTAAATTCGAAGATGCTGATTTCCACTGGAGTCGAGTAGACCGTAGCGGAAATCAGTAAAATAGGAATATATCGGCAAAATAACAACAAAAAAATCCTTCTTAAATAACACTCATTATACCTTTAAAAAGCCCTTCAATTACCAAAATTTGCTATAATTCAATTATTAAAAAAGGATAAAGAAGGGGTCTATATGAAAAAATTTATAATTATATTACCTTTACTCATAATCATTATTGCTGTTGTTTTTTTTTTTGCAATGAAAGACCATAACGACTCTGCAACAGATGTATTAGAAAACGCTGATTTTAATGCGGAAAATCCAACTGTAACTATTTTTAGTGTCAATACAGAAAAAAAAGATATATTTACGGAAATTGAAATTCCAGAAAAAACACAACAAGAACTTATAAAGGCTTTTCAAAACGCAAAATTTAAAAAAACAACTATAAACACCACTAATTACGATTACCGAATCACCATTACATTAAATGCAGGTTATTCAATGTACCTTGATTCAGATAAAAAATCACTAACTATCATTAGAACCAACCAAGACAGTACCAACAAAAACTATGCCATCGTAAATGATAGCGATTTTTTTAGTATTTTAGAAAAAGCAACAAAATAAGGAGGCTGGGACATAACTGGTTAAAACCTTAAAAAGCGAGGGAAATCAATTTTAGAAACGTTGATTTCCCTCGCTTTTCTGATGTGAATTTTTTTAATTTCGCTTGAAAAATATACTTATGTCCCAGCCTCTTGTTGACGCTATCGTATCTCTACTTGTCCTAAAATATTTCAATCAACAAATGAATAATCCCCATCACTTTCAAGTAAATCCTTCAAAATAATTAGTGCTTGTTCAAGCTGATTTTCCGGAGCAGTGATGGCCAAACGCACCGCATTGATCGGCTTCACATTTCCGACAGCAAAGCGTTCAGCTGCATATACTTGCACACCTGCTTTTGATGCAAGTAATTCAAACTGCACACCAGTAAATTTTTCAGGAAGTATAAGCCATCTAAACATGCATTCTTCTTCCCCTAAAATGTTATAATCCCCTAAATATTGATTGACTAGTGAATTTTGTTGTTTTGCATACAATCGATGTTTCTCTAAAATGGATTGTGCAACACCATCATGAATCATCCTCGCTGTTAACTCCACCATCATCGGAGACACTGAGATATTTATATTATACAGTGTTTCCATTATTTTCTTTCGAAGCGTTAAAGGTGTAACAATAAAGGATAGTCGTAAGCCAGGCGAGATTGTTTTTGACACACTGGCAATATAAATAACCTTTTCTGGTGCATAGGAAGCTATTGGTGCAAATGGCTGCTCCTTAAGAAAACTATATATCGCATCTTCTATGACGATTAAGCCTGTCTGCCTTGCAACTACCGCAATCATTTTTCTTGTTTCCATCGACATTGTATGGGTAGTAGGGTTATGAAAATCAGGAATAACATAAAGACCTTTAATATGCTCATTTTTACAAGCGTATAATAGCCCCTCTCTTGTCATTTCTCCGTTTCTTTGTTGGATTGCTACGAGTTGGATACCAAGCATATTTGCCGCTGTTTTGATACCAGCATATGTAATGGGATCTGTACCAATTCGATCACCTGGCTGAAACAATGCAGCTAACGTTCCAACAATGGCATTTTGTCCCCCCGCCCCAAGCAATACAGGTTGATCCGTTTGAAAGTTGACTTTTTCCAAAAGCTTCATTGCCGCCTCCGTTTGCCACGCATTGCCTTCAGGGCGTCCGTATTGAAATAATTTGCTAAAACTCGGGTCATTCATCATCTTTTTCATATACCGTGTAATGTCCTCATTTGCATGATTTTCTGGTAATACAGACCCCATTTCAATCATATGAGAAGAATTACTAGTCGGTAATAAAATTTTATTCGTCGCGGCGTCTGATGAAACGAATGTTCCGCTTCCAATCGAGGCATAAATAAGCCCCTTCTGCCCACAAAGCTTAAAGGCCCTTGTGATCGTGCTTAAATTAACGTCTAAAAAGTCAGCTAATTCCCGCTGTGGAGGAAGCTTAGTTCCTGGAGATAATTTCCCATCCTTTATATCTTGTTCAAGCTGTTCGGCAATTGCTATATATAACGGAGCCGAAATATTGCTTATATCTGGCTTCCAACTCATCGGATATTCTTCAAATGAATTTACTGGCATTAGCACAGCCCCTTCTCTCTCTTTGATTGCATACAATATTTAATTGTCTTGCATACAATGATAATATTGTATGCAAATGATTACAATGATATAATTTTTAAAAAATCAGAAAAAAGGACCGATACATTATGCAATTTTCAGAAAGAATTTTAAAAACCCCATCTTCATTCATCCGAAATATTTTGAAAGTAACTGATGCAGAGGATGTCATTTCCTTTGCAGGGGGTCTTCCTAACCCAATCTCGTTCCCGATTGATGCGTTACAGGCATCTGCGAACAATGCCATTGCTAAAAATGGCAGTCGTCTATTCCAATATTCATCTACGCAGGGCTACGCGCCTTTACGTGAATACATCGCTGCAAAATATCAACGTGTACACGGACTAGACATCCATGCTGACGATGTATTTA
The DNA here is from genome assembly GCF_054062295.1 of Lysinibacillus sp. TE18511. NCBI lineage: Bacteria > Bacillati > Bacillota > Bacilli > Caryophanales > Bacillaceae > Lysinibacillus > Lysinibacillus sp. TE18511. The sequence goes on along the minus strand of NZ_JBSSFD010000009.1, from coordinate 79,108 downwards.
TTACAACAGGCTCACAACAGGCTCTTGAATTAATTGGGAAAGTACTGATTAACAAAGGTGATGGCATTATTATTGAAGAACCTGGTTATTTAGGCGCCATTCAAGCCTTCACATTAAGTGAACCTACATTTTATGGAGTAACTCTCGAAAATGATGGCTTAAACTTAGAAGAGTTAGAGAAAGCCCTTCAGCAACCAAATGTAAAATTCATTTATACAGTACCAAACTTCCAAAACCCAACAGGACTAACGTATTCTAAAGAAAAACGTCAGCAAATTTACGAAATCATTTCAAAATACGATGTAGCGTTAATCGAGGATGACCCATATGGAGAATTACGCTTCGAAGGTGAGCCACTACCATACATCGGGGCTGGTAAATTAGAAAATAGTATTTTGCTAGGTTCTTTCTCTAAAACAGTCACACCAGGAATGCGTCTTGGCTTTATCATTACAAAAAATAAAGAATTAATGGAACATATCGAAACAGCGAAGCAAGCAACTGACCTACACACAAATATTTTCTCTCAATATGTCATTTATGATTATTTAGCAAACAATGACTATACGGAGCATGTCCAAAAAATTAAAGCATTATATCAAAATCAAGCACAGGCAATGCTAGATGCGATGGAAGAGTTCTTCCCTGCACATGTGGACTACACACGACCTGAAGGTGGAATGTTCATTTGGGCTACAATGAACAATGGAGCATCATCCGTAGATATTTTCCATAAAGCAATGGAGCAAAAAGTTGCTTTCGTACCTGGCGACCCATTCTACACTTCGAAAACGAATGTGAATACAATGCGCCTAAACTATACAAATGCAACACCAGAAGTGATCCGTGAAGGTATTAAACGTTTAGGTAGTATTTTATAGTCAAGACAAGAGAAAACCGTATGAGCGTTCTGCATAACGCTCATACGGTTTTCTACATTATTCAGGATAATAGATGGTCATACTTAATCGTGTTAAAGTATCCCTAGATTCGATGGCGCTTTTATTAGTGTATAGTGCCCTTTCAATTCTCATTCATCCATAGTTTTGTACAACGTAAAAAGCAACCCTCTTCGACGCGATAGCGCACAAAGAGGGTTGCTGATCTTTCACTACTTATATTATTTTGTATATGTTAAAACGGCATTTTTTTTAAATTTAGCTAAAGCTTGTGTTGCCTCATTTTTGTTTGTATACTCAAAAATTCGAACGTCCTTTTTATCAAATACTGTAATAACCCACATTAATAAAATCTCCCTTCCAACTTGTTTTTGTAATATAACAACCAATGAAAATCGTGCTACTTTTTCTAACTGTTTCACAATAACCTCTTGCTCAATTCTTATTTTACGCCGATTTTTTTAAAAAGAAAGTATTATGTGAAGCCCTTCACAAACTGTTCAATTTCAAAACGCTTTCACTTGAACAATTTGTGAAAACCTGAATTTTCAAGGCATAAAAACAATCTTTCTACCATTTTAATATTGTCTATCCGTCACTTGAGATCTTTCCGTCACTTTACCCTTTCTATCCGTCGTTCGGGGTACTCTATCGATCACTTTCTCCTTTCTTATCTGTCCAATACAAAAAACCGTATGTACGCCTTTTCCACGACGCACATACGGCTTTTTAATTTCGATGATAATTAAGTAGTAGTAGTAAATTTTATTTCATAAGTTTTATTTAGCAGAATGCTTCTTCTTGCTTTGCTGATAATTCAATTTCAAAGCCTAAATCCTCAAGCATACGATAATCACTGTTTGCTTCTTGACCTTCAGTTGTTAAGTAATCCCCTACAAAGATACTGTTTGCTGCATATAGACCTAGTGGCTGAAGTGACCCAAGATTGACTTCGCGACCACCAGAAATACGAATTTCTTTTGTTGGATTAATATAACGGAACAACGCTAAAACCTTTAAACAATAGCGTGGATTTAATTCTTTCGTTCCTTCTAGTTTCGTACCGTCAATCGCGTTTAAGAAGTTGACAGGAATAGAATCCGCGTCTAATTGATGAAGTGCACGTGCAATATTCACGACATCCTCTTTTGTTTCTTTCATACCGATAATGGCACCTGAGCAAGGTGATATTCCATGCTTTTTCGCAATCTCAACCGTATTCACACGGTCCTCATACGTATGGGACGTAGTAATATAGGAGTGATGTCGTTCAGATGTATTTAAGTTATGGTTGTAACGGTCTACCCCCGCTTCTTTTAATTGCTGTGCCTGTTCTTCTTTTAATAAGCCAAGACAGGCACATACTTTTAAGCCATACTTTTCTTTAATTTCTGACACAGCTTCACTTACTACATTGACATCCTTTCGAGTCGGACCACGACCACTTGCCACGATGCAATAAGTACCAATTTTATTGTCAAATGCTCGTTTTGCCCCCGCTAAAATTTCCTCTTTCGTAATGAATGGATATTTGTCAATCGGAGCTGTTGATTTAGATGACTGTGAACAATAGCCACAATCCTCTGGGCAATAACCGCTCTTAGCATTCATAATCATATTTAATTTTACTTTTTTCCCATAATAGTGCTTACGAATGGCAAAAGCTCCGTCCATCACCTTCAAAAGCTCATCATCGTCACTATTTAAAATAGCAAGAGCCTCCTCATTGCTAATGATCTTCCCCTCAATAACTTCCTCTGCTAACTGTAACCAATTCATTAGACATTCTCCCTCTCTACTTGTACAATCTATCAATTATGCCTCGGCATAATTGTGTCCGGAATCGGCTTTGTGCTTAGGCCTGCAGATGTTTTTTGCGCGAAAGCGAAGCGGCAGCAGCACCGATGCAGGTCAGTTAGCCGTTATCGCATGGATGCGATGATTTTAGGCTAACATCCCCTAAGTATTCCTTTCCGATTCCGTGACATCCGCCGGAGGCTATAACTTATTTCAGCTAATGTTGAATATCCGCTAAAAAACAACTTAAATCTGCATTTATCTCTCCACCTATAGAGGTGGGAGACTTCCGCTGAAAGAAGTTATTGCTCTTGCTGAATTAAATACTTTGTAAAGTCGCTCAGCCAGAAGTGCAGAAGCGATTGCTAAGCAAAAATCTGCAACAATACTGTTTAAAAAGCCAACTAAGAAAATATGTGACCAGCTAGTTTCCATGTGTAACCAGAAATTCAAAGACACATATAAATATGGAACGGCCACCGCATAAATAACGATAAGCCCGACAATATTTGCACCGATAAAATGTTTTTTCGTTGGAGTATCCACTCTTTCAATGATGAAACCAATGACTAAAGCTGCCAGTGCAAAGCCAATCAGGTAACCAAATGTTGGTTGCAGTACATAGGTGATGCCTCCACCTTGTGTAAAAACGGGCAAACCAACTAAACCAACGCCTATATAGACGAGCTGACTTTGAAATCCATTGCGACTGCCGAGCAAGCAACCTGCTAAAAAAACAAAGACAATTTGTAATGTAAAGGGCACTACAGGTAGTGGTATTTTAATAAACGCCCCGATTGCGGTTAAAGCGGCAAACATCGCAATCATGACAAGTGACAGTGTTGATTGTCGTTTGAACAAACTACTCCCTCCCACTCCTCAAAAAATTGCATAAGCGTTTCTTTTGTTGTATCAATCATAAAACGCATTTCATCATCAGATATAATGTAAGGAGGCATGAAATATAATATATTGCCAAGAGGACGAATCAGTAAGCCTTTCTCTAAAGCACGTTTATATATTTGATAACCGATACGTTCCTCACTTGGAAGTGGCTCCTTTGTTTCACGATTGGCGACTAGTTCAATAGCGCCAACTAACCCTACCTGTCGATATTCGCCAACAAATGGCAATTGTTCAAATGCCTGCATAGCTAGCTTCCGCATACGTTCACCCTTGTTTTGTACAATGTCGATCACACGCTCCTCTTCAAACATTGTCAAAACTTCCAGAGCTACTCGACAAGCCAGGGTATTACCAGAATAGCTATGAGAGTGTAAAAACGCTTTCATCGTGCCGTAATCATCATAAAAAGCGTTATAAACATCATCAGTCGTTAATACAGCGGATAGTGGCAAATATCCACCTGTTAAACCTTTTGACAAGCACATAAAATCTGGAGCAATATCCGCTTGCTCACAGGCAAATAATGTACCTGTACGTCCAAAACCAACTGCAATTTCATCTGCGATTAAATGAATATCGTATTTTGTACAAAGCTCTCGTAATCGCTTCAAATAAATTGGAGGGTACATTTTCATACCCGCTGCCGCTTGAATTAGTGGCTCAATAATAACAGCTGTAATTTCTTCACGATGCTGATGAAGCTCTTCTTCAACAAATTGTATACATTGGGCATGACAGCTTTCAGGCTTCTCTTTGAAAGGACATCGGAAGCAATCTGGCCCTTGTGCTCGCACCGTATCCAATAAAAGTGGCTGATACACTTCGTTATACAACCCTACTCCTCCAACAGATAAGGCACCAAGTGTTTCACCGTGATAAGCATCCGTTAAAGCTAAAAACCGCTTTTTCGTTGTTTTTCCAGTTTGCATATGATACTGAAAACTCATTTTTAATGCGACTTCTATAGCCGATGAGCCGTTGTCTGCAAAAAATACTTTATTTAGACCATCTGGCGTTAAGGCTACTAATTTTTCTGCCACCTTAATCGCAGGTTCATGTGAAAAGTTTGCAAAAATCGCATGTTCTAATGTAAATGCTTGATCACTTAATGCTTGACTAATACGAGGATTCGCATGTCCAAACAAATTAACCCACCAAGAAGATACAGCGTCTAAATAGCGATGATTATTTTCATCGTAAAGCCAAACACCTTGTCCTTTTTTAAGTACAATAGGTGGAAATTGCTCATAGTCCTTCATTTGTGAGCACGGATGCCAGACATGTTGTAAATCTCTTTTCTGCAATTCAGTTAATGCTTGTTTCATAGTTGACCAGCCTTTCAAACAAAGATGTACGTGAAATGGAATAGTCAACAGCTTGTGAAATATCTTGAAGCTTTGGAATCGTCGCATATGGTAAATCATGATGTTGTAGAATCGTTTTCACATTATCTTGTTCCATTTTACTGCCTGTGTCTCCATTAAATACAATGCCAAGAACCTCAACATTTCGAGTATGTAAAGCCTCAAGAGTTAGCAATGTATGGTTAATCGTTCCTAGTGTTGTTCGTGTGACAATAACAACTGGAAGCTTACTTTGAACGATTACATCAAGGAGCGTATTTTCTCCAAATGTATCCAATGGAACAAAAAGTCCCCCTGCTCCCTCACAAATCACGACATCGTTTGATTGCTGTAACTTCTGAATTTGTTGTAATAAATGCTCCACATTAATTTGCTGGCCCTCCAGTTGCGCAGCAAAATGTGGTGATGCGGCTTCCTTAAACGAATAGCCATTTAAATTATCTGGCTCCAGTCTTTGTAATGAATACTTTTCATACATTGCTGTATCGTAGTAATAGCAATGCCCATTCTCATGTACCTCGCCAGTTTGCACAGGCTTGTAAGGCGTGACTTGTAGATCATGCTGCTGTAATTGTCGCATCAGTAATGTGGTGATAACCGTTTTACCGACATCTGTATCTGTCCCAACAATCCAAAAATGTTGCATTGTTAACCTCCCCCTTTAAGTTAACTAGTTACATTTCTAAAGTTAACACATATATTTTTATTTTGTAAATGCTATTTCCATATTTCTTCATAAACGATACTTTTCTTAACAAAAAATAAGGAATTTTGTGATAATTTAATAATTTTTTAATTCACAAAAAACACTAGGTTCTTACCTTGAGGTAAAAATCTAGTGCCATGTTGTTAAAAAACTATATTATGTCAATGATATTTGTCCAATTAAATAAATTGTGACTCTTCGGCAATACGAGGGGGTGATTTCTGTTCCGACTGGTACTTTTCCGTATATTATCAAAAATTTAAAGGATTTCCTTCTTCATTCGTAGTATTAAAACTAGACGGGGGTGGTTGTATGTTTGGTATTTTTAAAGAATCAGAAAAGATTATAGATACATATGAGCAAGTTTCTTTTATTTTAAAATACTTGCTCACATACGAGCTAAAAGACTTACCTATTCGTTATGAATTTTGGTATCGCGTGGCTATTCGTCAGGAAGAATTGCGAACGTTAAATACTGAGCATCGAGCAAAGATTACGATGACTACAGCAGTAGGTCGCTTTCACAAAACACAATATGAGGTAACGAAACAACAATTGGCAAAGCTTGAGCGCCTCGCAGATATATTTAAATCGTTTTGTATCGAGGAAGAACGAGAAGCATTAAACCATCGACTCCATTTCCAAAAGGAAGCGATTACGGAGCTATATGAGCATGTTCAAAATAAAGAGCTATATCTATATTGTGATTCTGTACAGCAACAATTTTGGGATGCAGTCAGTGAAGATATATTAAATGCAATTGCCCACATAGATTAAATAAAATGAACAAATTCATATAGCTAGAAGTGGTTTAATTATTGTGTGTTCTTGCTATCTTAGTTATTTTAGTCTTGTAAATTAAACAGGTGCTAGCTTAGTTGCTAGCACCTGTAGTTTATTATCTATTATTTTCCATTCCGTATAATAGCATATTTCTAAATTCCTGCACTTGGTCCGCTTTAATCGCCACTTTGTTATAACGTTTTTTTAGTCCAAGCATAAAAGTCACTTCCACAGGTTTCCTCATCTTTAAAATAAACTGTGGGTAGGCCTCACCAAAATCACGTGCTACAAAATCAATCGTATCTTTAGATAATTTCCCTTCCAATTGTTCCTTATCTTCAATAAGTTCTTCAATATCTTCAAAGCGAATTTCTGCACGTTTCATCAAACCTAAAGACAAATACAGCTTATCAGATGTTACATAGACAGGATTTAAACGAATTGCCTGCATATCTGCAATAAAAAATACAACAGAGTATACATTAAAAATAAGCAATAGAATAGAAAGAACCATTGATTTCTCATGTAGCCACCAGTGAATTCCTATTGTTTCAATGGCAATTCCATGGATGATCATAATTTGAAAAGCAATATAGCTGGAGTTTTTATGTAAGGTTAATCCTGGACGCTCTTTTCTCTTCCAGCTTGCCAAACTATAGTAAAGTACTAAAAAGTCTGTGCACAGCATTTGTATAATAAGATGCTTTGGGGCATGTTTTTCAACTGCTTGTGGAAATGTGAACAGATCTGGTAAAGTATTTGATCGTACATCTGCTAGAATTCTTGGCATGTAACGAACAAGAGTTGCAACTAGTAATATTTCTAATAAAATAATCGAACCTTCAATGGCAAATCCAACCCACGTAACCGCAACAAAAGGCTGTAGATGCTCGATTGGAATAATAAAACGGGCTGCAATACAACCAGACGCTGCTAAAATTACCGCTTGTTTTACAGAAAACTTACCCTTATACAGCATAAATAAAACAGGCATTACAAGGAGAAAATCAATTAATGAACCTATGACAACTCCATTTGTTTCAGTTGGTAAAATAGATAAGCCAAGTCCCGTGTTATAGAGTGTGTAATTACTAGCAAGAACGACTAACAAAAATGCTAGCCATATATTTTGCTTTTTCTTTAAAGCGATCATGTTACAGCTCCCCTTTTTTCAAATGATGATCATTTAATGCATCGATAGTGCCTTCCTTAATGACAATTTGATTGAGTTTCTGAATAACCTCTTTTAATTGCACAAGCTCACTTAATTCGAGCTTTGAATAATATTTAGAGATAATAAATCGTTTTATTTCTTCCTCTCGTTCAAAATACTTAAAGCCTGAAGTATCTAGACTTACAAATATTTCACGTCGGTTTTCAGGATTAATACGCCGAGTTACATATTGCTGTTCTTCAAGTTTACTAACCAATTGACCGACAGCACTTGAAGTAATATTCAAATAACTTGCAATCTGTCCTATCGTCACTTGGCTATTTTTTTCAATAAAATCTAATAAAATTAGTTGCTTAGGTGATAAATCATCAGTCACTAAATTCTGATGTAACTTAATGAAATGACTATCCATCGAATAAATGGCATCATTTATTTCCTGTACAAGGTGATATAGAAGTTCTTCATCCTTTTTCATTAAAAACCAAATCCTTTAAGTGAAGTTAATAGTAAAGTCTTCTTTACTATTAACTTTACTTTACTACATTTGGTTATAGCTGTAAATAAATCCAGTGCAAAAGGCTCCATCCTTTTACCTATAATTTTCAATAATTTTTCACAAATGGGGATTTGATTCTCATTTCATGGCTATTCCCTAGCTTCGCGCGGATATTTACCTCTCTTCCGCGGGTATTCTTGCTTTGCAGCCTAGAACCCCTTACAGTTGTTATAACAAATGTATTTTGGCTTAAAATTTCCTTCGGTGGTTTTCAATTTATCGGAACATTGCTTATTCTATGTATGATTTTATACCTCACTGTTTTTCAGAAAAAAACACGCTTAGCATAAATTCAATAAATTTTGATTATTCCGAAAAATATTAGTCGTTAATTCCTATAAAAGATCATAAAATTATAAATCTATACATAAAATTTACTTATTTTATATATCCTTTTTCCTTGTCTGTCCAGTATACTGAAAATATCATCAATCATTTTAAAGGGGTATTTTTTATGGATAAAAAAGTTATTTTTTTCGAAGTTCGTGGCGGCACAGATAAGGGACCAGATGGCTATCGACAAGATACAATGCCAATGGTGAATGCGCTAAAACAACGAGGACAGGATGCAGAAGTCATTTTCTTTGATGTTACAAAAAAAGAGGAAATTTATCATTATGTCAAAGAGCATGGTGCAGCCTATGTATCACGTATAAATCCAGGAAACTTACAGCATGAGGAAGAATATTTTGATATGTTACGCGAGCTATGTAATGAGGGTGTCATCGGTATGCCTCATCCAGATGCAATGATTGGCTATGGCTCTAAAGATGTATTATCAAAGCTGTCTTCTACAAATTTAGTGCCCAATGATACATTTGCTTATTATACGATTGAAGCATTTAAAGCCCAATTCCCTACCTCTCTTGCTATTACTGAACGAGTTCTAAAGCAAAATCGTGGTTCAACAGGCGAAGGGATATGGCGAGTAAAATTAGTTGAACCTCTTGCTGAAGGGATCACAGAAGTGCCACTTGATGCGGAGATTAAATGTACCGAAGCAAAAGATAATCATGTGGAATATTGGAAACTTGGAGATTTCATGACGTTCTGTGAACAGTACATTACAGGTCCAAATGGCATGCTAATTGATATGCGCTTCCTTCCTCGTATTACTGAAGGTGAAATCCGCTTATTTATGTTGCGTGATAAAGCAGTTCACGTAGTACATAAAAAACCAGCAGATTCCGAAGACGCTTTTAGTGCAACACTGTTCTCAGGCGCGCAATATCGCTATGACGCACCGGAAGACTGGGAAGAGCTTGTACAAAACTTTTTAACCCAGCTCCCTCTCGTTACTAGCCTACTCGGCAATTATGACTTACCACTCATTTGGACAGCCGATTTCATGTTAGATACAAACGAGGCTGGCGAGGATTGCTATATTTTAGGGGAAATGAATTGTTCATGTGTAGGCTTCACTTCTGAACTCTCTTTAGCACATCAAGTAGCAGAAGAAATTTTGGCTTGTATTAATGAAAAAATCGATATTTCAGCATAAAATGAAAAAGTGCGATCTTTTGGGATCGCACTTTTTATATATACACTTTGATGGCTTGTATAAATTCATAAATAAAATACCCTGCAAAGCCAATTAATAATACGCCCGCTACTATTGTAAGCGACTTAATGACTTTACGACTCATCGCTTTACGGGTAACAGAAACAATGGTCATCAAGCCTATATCATGTAACAATATGCCACTCAGAACCCCTGCAGCAATGACTAAAAAATTATCCGACTCCCCTTGCCCATATGATTTGGCTAGTACGACACCAAAAACATTTACCCAAAAAACTAGATTTCCAGGCGAAATTGCTACTAGTAAACCATTTCGATAAGAAGTGAAAAACGATTTTGTTACTTTCTCTCCTGCCAGCGTAATATCCTGGCCAGCATTTTTTATTGAATCCAAACCTAAAAGGAATAAGAAGCCAGCCCCTATAAGCCACATAGGAATTTGAATGATGGGCATTGCTAAAATGGAGGCTAGTCCCATATACAAAGCAAAAACCAATACAACATCAATTGTCATACCACCAAGCCCTACAGCCCAGCCATGCATAAAACCATTTTTTAGTCCTTGCTTTGTCATTTCTACTGTAATGGCTCCTACAGGCATGGCAATTGCAAGTCCTACCAACACATACGCTACATATAAACTCAAAGCAACACTTCTTTCATGCAATCAATTTCGCCTTGGCGTAATTGCGTCCGGATTTTGAATTGTGCACGCACAATTCATTCCTTTCAAAATCCATGACATCCGCCGGAGGCTTTATCTTCATTCAGTCGGTGCTTGGGTACCCACTGAAAAGGAACCAAATCCGCATTCATCTCTTCACCTAGAAAGGTGGATGTAACGGTCGCTTTGCTTTCGCTACAGAAAAGATCTGCTTGAATGAAGATAAAATAAGTTTCATACGTCCGTTTATAGTTGTATTATAGCATAAAAATACGGAAAAAGACGTAAATATTAATAATTATTCATTTTTATGGAATAATTATTAATATTATTAAACCTGATTGTTCATTCCCTATTTTATTTATGATTCCTTAATTATATGACATTATTTGGAGTCAGACTTATAGTTTTCTAAGCCCCCCTAACTACGAGAGGTATCCTTTCTTTCTATAACATTTGCTTTTTCCATTGCAATAGTAGGTCATTGGATTTCGCAATGTCCACTTTTAGGGCAATCTGTTTAGCAGAGCAGCGTTTTTTAGCCTTTTCCCAGGCTTCTTCTAAAGCCGGTAAATAGCTTAAATTTTTTGTTGCTGCAACAAGTTGCAAGAAAATATTTCCTTGAATATAGTACCAGCGTGGGTTCATGCTATCTAACTGTATTGCTTCTTCAATGAGACGCAGTGCCAAATACGGACTGCCTTCACTACGGTTCAAAAACTGTGCAAAGGCTCCCCAGTAAAGCGCTTTATTTGGCTGTAATTTTACCGCTTCAGCAAATTGCGCCATTGCCTTATCATGCTCCTTAGCAAGAACAAAATATTCAGCCATTGTATAGTAGGCATTCGCTTGCGCTTCAATGGATCCAGCTAATAATTCGTCTACCACTTTAGCAAACTGTTCATCATCCTGACTTCCTAAATAAGCAGCGAGTACATCACGCTCTGGGTAGGAGCCATCTGCCCGTTCAACACTTTGCTTCTCCTTCTCAGCAGACGGAACAGGCATATTTGCATAGCCGTTCGCTTCTAACAACGCGACGTGCTGTTGAATTGTTGCCAATGATTCATGTTCAATAAACGCTCTATCAGCTAAAACTATTTTCGCTAACTGATAGCTTTCTTTCACTTTTCCACTTAAAAATAATTCATTTATCTGTTGGACTTGCTCATCAAACTGTTTGATCACTATTAAAATCCTCACCTTCACCAAAAGAAAAGTCTTATAGGTAGTTTACCATCTTTGGAGAGAAAAGGAGCTATTATCATCTAAAAATTCTTTCAATTCAACTAATTTAATATGCCGTATGTTCCATTTGTTGAGCTGGTATTAACATCTCTACCAGGACTTTTCTCTTATCATTCTATTTCAATAGCAAGACATTGTATTAGAAAAGTACTGTTTATTTATCCTTATCAAAAAAGGTTGATAAAGTTCTGAATTATGAGATAATTGAAGTGTTCTATCTACATCATTTGTGCATTCAATATAAAGGAGGGCTTGCTATGAATAGTCGCTTTCATTTTATATCGCTTATTATTGGAAACTTATTTACACTAGGAGCTATTTTCATTTATGCTCTGCAAAGTCAAGTGGACGTGGCCCTCAGTACTTATGCCCTTGTGACGGGAATTTTAAGTACATTACTCATTATCTTTTTTTATTTATGGCGGGATGAAAATTTCAAATCGTTTTTCTAAATAAATCGCTGGGTGGAAAATATAGTTTTGAAGCTTATTACTAGAATTGTGATGAGCTATCATTTTTTTAAATATATGGACTGTATATTAGTTGATTGGAGTGGAGACTGGGCGACTCCTTGGGGATTAGCGATATAGAGGAACGAAGGCTAATAGCATCACGTCCTGTGATAACGCCTTCGTGACCAACATCCTGTCGCTGACGCTGCGTTTGCACTACGCTTTCGCACAGAAAACATTTGTTGGCCCGAGATCCTGGAGCGAAGCGGCTCATCGGACGCCCCCAGGAAGCTTTGCTCTGTGCGAAAGCGAAGCGACAGCAACAAATGTTTTATCTGCGCGAAAGCGAAGCGTCAGCGACAAATGTTTTATCTGCGCGACAGCGAAGTGTCAGCGACAAATGTTTTATCTGTAGCGAAAGCAAAGCGTCAGCTACAAAGCGCCCAGTCGGAACGGAAATCAACCACACGTTATGGTGATGAGCCTCATTTTTCCCCTTTTCTACAGCAGTAGTAAAGGGATTTTTTTTCATAGAAAGCTTCTTTTTTCGTGGTATTCCCCTCTGAATACGACTGATTGTTGTAGAAAAATAAATTTTTTTGTAGAAAATTTAAAAACAATGATTGAGTAGTAAATCAATTTTCTGTATAATCAGCTTGTTTGACAATACTTTTATGAACTTGGGGGTAGACAATTGGGTAAAGCATTGATTATCGGAGCTGGCGGAGTAGCCAGTGTTGTGGTACACAAGTGTGTTCAAAATTCGGACGTATTTGAGGAAATTTGTATCGCAAGTAGAACTGTTTCAAAATGTGACGCTCTAAAAGAAAAACTAGAAGGCGGAAAAACAAAGATCCAAACTGCACAGGTAGACGCAGACAATACAGAAGAGGTTATTGAGCTTATTAAAGCCTTTGGACCAGATGTTGTCATTAACGTAGCACTACCTTATCAGGACTTAACGATTATGGATGCTTGCTTAGCGACAGGTGTACACTATGTGGATACTGCAAACTACGAGCCACCTGAAACGGCAAAATTTGAATATAAATGGCAATGGGCTTACAAAGAGAAGTTCGAAAAAGCTGGCTTAACTGCATTACTTGGTAGTGGTTTTGATCCAGGTGTAACGGGCGTTTTCACAGCTCATGCTCAAAAACATGAATTTGATGAAATCCACTACATTGATATTGTGGATGCAAATGCTGGTGATCATGGTTATCATTTTGCAACAAACTTCAACCCAGAAATCAACATTCGTGAAATTACTGCGAATGGTCGTTACTGGAAAGAAGGCAAGTGGATAGAAACTGCACCACTTGAGAAAAAAGAAGTGTATAACTTACCGGAAATTGGACCAAAAGATATTTACCTGTTATACCATGAAGAGTTAGAATCTCTTGCTAAAAACATTAAAGGCTTAAAGCAAATCCGTTTCTGGATGACATTCTCAGAAAAATACTTAACACATTTAAAAGTATTAGAAAATGTTGGTATGACTTCTATCGAGCCTATCGAGTTTGAAGGAAAAATGATTCAACCAATCCACTTCCTTACAGCAGTACTGCCTGATCCAGCATCACTTGGACCACGTACAAAAGGGAAAACAAATATCGGTTGTATCGTTCGCGGTCTAAAAGATGGCAAGGAAAAAACGTATTATGTGTACAACGTATGTGACCACGAAGAATGTTATAACGAAGTTGGTTCACAGGCGATTTCTTACACAACTGGTGTACCTGCAATGATTGGCGCGATGCTTGTGATGAACGGTGAATGGCGTAAACCAGGCGTTTGGAACGTCGAAGATTTCAATCCAGATCCATTCATGGATGCGCTAAATAAATGGGGTCTACCATGGCAAGAAAGCCATAATCCAGAATTACTTGACCTTGATTTAGATGCAAAGGAAATAAACCAATGAAACCAATTGATTTCTCAAAAGTTCCATCCCCTTCTTACGTAGTGGATGAGCGATTATTAACAAAAAATCTTGAGCTTTTAAAATCAATTCAAGATCGCACTGGCTGTCGTATTTTACTTGCCTTAAAAGGGTTTTCAATGCATTCAACATTCCCTTTAGTAGGTAAATATTTAGCCGGCATTACATCAAGTTCACTTCACGAAGCGCGACTTGGCTATGAAAAAATGGGCAAGGAAGTACACGTTTATGCACCTGCTTATATGGAGCATGAGATGGACGAGCTTCTGGGCTATGTTGAGCACATCGTGTTTAACTCATTTAACCAATGGGCACAGTACAAGGATAAAGTAAAATCTGCTGGTAAAACAATTGAATGTGGTATTCGTATTAATCCTGAGTACTCTGAAATTGAAACAGCTCTTTACGATCCTTGCTACACAAATTCTCGCCTAGGTACAACATTAGCCAACTTCGACAAGTCACAGCTTGACGGTATTGATGGCTTACACTTCCATGCAATGTGTGAGCAAAATTCAGATACGTTAGAGCGTATTATACAAGTTGTCGAAGAAAAATTTGGTGATGTTTTGCATCAAATGAAATGGTTAAACTTTGGCGGTGGTCACCATATCACTCGTGAAGATTATGATGTAGAAAAGCTAGTGAATATCATTAATTACATCCAAGACAAGTATAACCTTCTCGTATATTTAGAGCCAGGTGAAGCTGTTGCACTAAATACTGGTTATTTAGTAGCAACTGTTCTTGATATTCAGAAAAACGGTATGGACTTAGCAATTTTAGACACATCGGCAACATGTCATATGCCAGATGTTCTAGAAATGCCATACCGCCCTATGATTATCGGTTCTGGTCAAGCAAATGAGCTAGCACACACATATCGTCTAGGCGGACTTACATGTCTTGCTGGTGACATTATTGGTGATTATTCATTTGAACAACCTTTAAAACCAGGAGATCGTCTTGTATTTACGGATATGGCACATTACTCAATGGTGAAAAACCATATGTTTAATGGGGTAAACCTTCCATCAATCGTTTCTTATAACGATGAAGAAGGCATTAAAGTTATTCGTGAATTTAAATTTGAAGACTATAGCGGTCGACTTTCCTAATAGAAAAAATCCTCTCCAACTTCAGCTGGAGAGGATTTTTTATTATGGCCGCATATTCATCCAACTATCGACATGATGAATAGCAAAACCATTAAAGCTTGTTTTATTGGCATAATGACGATGAACCGTTGCTAATTGTTTATTCATATAGGCTTCTCCATTATCATAAAAGGTAATTGTTTTCCCCTCATTAGAAGCGCCTGTTTCTACACCAATCACAATTGATTTATTTACTTTTTGTGCATACTCTATTTCATTTTCAACGATTTTGATAATGTTTTTAGCTGCATCTCGATAGGCCATGATCGAAACACTATCCACTTGATCGATAACCCATTCAGCTAATATACCATTGCCATATTGATTGCTATAAGCGATCTCATCAAACCAAAATGGCATATCGACTTCCAAAGGTATTTGTAATTGATTGGCCTCCTCTTTCGCTTTAGTAAGGAGCGCTTGATAGGATTCGATTGTATTTACTTGATTCGAGCTCCACCCACTATTTAGATAGGGCTCTACATCCAGGTGGACCCCAGAAAATTGCTCTGTTGTTAATGCACTCTCATTATATGTATTTAACCACTCAAACAGTTGATCCTGCATTTTATAGCCATCCTCTGACACCCAACTTGCAGCACCATCCAATGCATATACTTTTATACCTTTTGCTGTTGCTTTGTCAATAAAGCTTTTATAATTGTCATTTGCTATATCAGTATTAATCTGTAAATAGACTTTGTTAACATCTTTGCTTTCTAAAAATTGGAGTACGCCTGTTTCATCTTCAACAATTTTCGTCGTATCCCATAACCAAGTAGCCCTATCTTGCATGGCCGTTGCCTCTACCTTTCCTATTGTTAATCCTAGCGTACTTACAATTGTTACTATAAAAGCAATGATTGCTTTTGATAGTGAACGACTTACCATATGTTACATCTCCATTCTATTTACCAAGGCTCATAGAACAGAACCTGGCAACCTGACAATCATGCACTATACTAATATAGTGTTTAGACTCATGGCTTTGCGTCCTTCCCTTTCGGTGAAGTTTGCCTTTACAGTAGTTTTATTACATTACATAATACGCAGTTATAACGAAAATGTCTGTAGGTCCAATTGATAATTATCGGGAGTACTGTTCGATAAAATCGTATAAACACAGGTGATTTTTACTATAGCAACAAAAAAAAAACGTAGAGTACTCAAGCCTCTACGTTTTCCTTTTCATTTTCATTTTCAAGCAATTTGTGCAAATAATTAATAATTTCACGAATACCTTCTAATGAATTCACAAGTATTTTTGGGTCTACGTATGTAATCATACGATTTTCCAGATTTGCCACAGCTGTAAAGTAGCGTGTTTTTGAATAATTGACAAGTCCCACTTGCTTTAATACAGACTCATCAAAATCAAGAATTTCACGAGCTTCTGTCACAAGTAATCCATAATTCACAACATCCGTGTTCAATACGATAACACGTGCTGTTGCAGTATTTGAAGAACGATTGTAAAGAATACGTTCAAAATCAAGCACAGGCACTAGCTCACCACGAATTCTTGTGAAGCCTAGTAGATAATTGGGTAAATGAGGAATAGGTGTTACATGCTCTAACTTTTCAATCGAAATCGCTTGCTCCACAGGTACTGCATATTCCTCTGTACCACAAGCAAAGACTACTGCCTTTACACTTTCCATGCGGTCACATCCTTAGACTCTGTTGTTATTTTTTTGCAGACTCTTTTACAATTTCGACAAGTAAATCTGCTAATTTTTCTAATTCTTCTACTGGTATTTTTTCATTTGTTGTATGAATATCCTCATAACCAACAGATAAATTTACTGTTGGGATACCGAAGCCAGCAATAACATTGGCATCAGATCCACCACCAGAAATACCAAGCTTTGGTGTACGTTCAATGCTGTGTGCAGCTGCCATTGCCACTTGAACAACTTTATCCTTTTCTGTTACACGGAAGCCAGGATACATTAGTTTTACTTCTACTTCAGCTTTTGCCCCTAATGAAGCAGAAACTTGCTCAAACGTCTCCTGCATATGCTTAGTTTGTGCATCAAGCTTCGTTTTGTCGATAGAACGTGCTTCTGCTAGTATTGTCACTTCATCACATACAATATTTGTTGCCTGGCCACCTTCAAAGCGACCGATATTTGCTGTCGTATCTTCATCTAAACGACCAAGCTTCATTTGTGCAATACATTTAGAAGCAACCGTAATCGCAGATATTCCTTTTTCTGGAGCAACACCAGCATGAGCTGTTTTCCCAATTATTTTTGCAAAGATTTTTGCTTGGAATGGTGCCGCTGTTACAATACCGCCTACTTTGCCATCACTGTCTACTGCAAAACCATATTTTGCTTTAATTTTAGATGGATCTAACTCTTTAGCTCCAACGAGTCCACTTTCTTCACCAGCTGTAATAATAAATTCAATATCTCCATGTTCAATATTTTGCTCTTTTAAGCGTTTAGCCATTTCAAATAAAGCAGCAAGGCCAGCTTTGTCATCAGCACCTAAAATTGTTGTGCCATCGGATACGATATAGCCATCTTCACGAAGAGACGGTTTAATACCTTTACCTGGGACAACTGTATCCATATGCGAAGTAAAATAAATAGGTTCGACATCTAACGAACCTTTTAATGTTGCAAGTATATTCCCTGCTCCATGCCCGTTACGAGTATGTGCATCATCTTGTTCTACTGTAAAACCTAGTGCTGTTAATTTGTCGATTAAAATCGGTGCAATCACTTGTTCATGTTTTGTTTCTGAATCGATTTGTACGAGTTCAAAAAACTCTTCTACTAAACGACTTGTCATGTTGTAAGACTCCCTTAGTTTACGTGTTTTTCCACGTTATAGTATATATTTTATTTTAGCACAACGTCTGCAGAGTTTAAATCATTCGCTTTTAAGAACTACGTTATTTTATCTGGGTACGGTCTACTCGCTTTCCCGCGAGCGAGCGTCGAGCCGCTTCCTCCGCTAATGTTGCCGAGGAGCTAACTTTTTTTATTGCGAAATGAAGAAAAAACCTGTGAAAGAAGGAGATTCTTTTCACAGGTTGCTTTATATCGATGCTTGGAAAATAGCTTCTTTCTCTTTTTGTAGAGACTGCAAATAATCCTCTGCCTTGTTATGTTTATCCTGCAGACGCCAAATCGTATTATGTACATCATCTTGTACACGAGAAACCTGTTCTCTTGCTGTTGATATTTTGGAATGGACGGACCAAGCTGAAAAAATGTCATCAAAGAAATAGTCCGCAAATTTTACAAATCCATCTGTTTCAACTGGTAATGTCTTCGTAGACATATCATGTACATCCAGTAGTTCGTTATGAAAACGTTGCAAAGCTATTTGAGCATTATGAAGATAATTTTCCGACTTATCAAGTGCATCATGCTTTAAATGTGTAGCAATAAGTCCCCCACTAAAAAACGTATCCCATGTTGAGTATCCATTTGCGGAATGTAAGGACTCTGCTGCTTGTCCAAGCTTAGTAAGTGCTGCTTCACCAGCCTCTTCAGCTTCCTTTATTTCTACAATTAGTTGTTTCGTTAACATTTCTTCATGCGCTAATTGTTCAAGCCTTTTTGCCTGTTTAGGCTCATGTATTTGTAAGTAGCTTTTCTTTTTAGCATTTAATACGCTTAACGCTTCGTGCAACACTTGTTCATCAATTTGAGTAAGTTTAGTGTTTACTTGCCCTAAATCAGCTGTCAAATCAGTTTCCATCTTCTTTGCTTCATTTATTTTTAATTCAAACACGGCTGCCTTGTCGATTTCTTCTGCACGTAGCTCATCTTGTTGCCCTGTCCACGTTCGGATCATATTCATAAAAGAAAAGCCTTCTAACTTATCGAGTTTCATACGAATTTGATTGAGTGCTGTAGAATGTTTATAAATT
This sequence comes from Lysinibacillus sp. TE18511, assembly GCF_054062295.1. Classification (NCBI taxonomy): domain Bacteria; kingdom Bacillati; phylum Bacillota; class Bacilli; order Caryophanales; family Bacillaceae; genus Lysinibacillus; species Lysinibacillus sp. TE18511. The sequence goes on along the minus strand of NZ_JBSSFD010000009.1, from coordinate 60,046 downwards.
TCCTGTTGTGCATGCTCGATTTGCTTTTCAATTAAATCCCTTTGTTCACTTAACCTACTGACAGTTCTTAATTGTGCATGAATCATTTCCTGCTCTTTTTGTAATTGTTTCCATTCCATTCATCTCAACTCCTCTACATATATGTACGGATGAAACGAAGATATGTTTCAATTATCTTTCTCATCACCATAACGTGTGGTTGATTTCCGTAACGGCTGGGCGCTTTGTTGCTGTCGCTTCGCTTTCGCGCAGATAAAACATTTGCCGCTGCCGCTTCGCTTTCGCGCAGATAAAACATTTGTTGCTGTCGCTTCGCTTTCGCACAGATAAAACATTTGTCGCTGTCGCTTCGCTTTCGCAAAGAGCAAAGCTTCCTGAGGGCGTCCGATGTGCCGCTCCACTCGCGTAATCCGCGTAGGCTTTAACTTCTCAAATTAGTTCAAGATTAAAAGAAAAGCCTAGTAATCGAATGACTACTAGACTTGTACAATTCTTATAGAGGAATGTTTCCGTGTTTTTTCTCTGGACGTGTTTCGTGTTTGTTTGATAGCATATCTAGCCCTTGAATTAGCTTAATACGTGTATCACGTGGATCGATAACATCGTCTACCATACCGCGAGATGCTGCAACGTATGGATTCGCGAACTTTTCTTTATATTCTTCAATTTTCGCTGCACGTGTTGCTTCTGGATCTTCTGATTTTGCAATTTCACGCGCGAAGATGATGTTTGCCGCACCTGCCGCTCCCATAACCGCGATTTCTGCGTTAGGCCAAGCAAATACAAGGTCTGCTCCGATTGATTTAGAGTTAAGGGCAACGTATGCACCACCATATGCTTTACGCAGAATGACTGTAATTTTCGGCACAGTTGCTTCTGAGTATGCATAAAGGATTTTAGCTCCGTGACGTATGATCCCACCATGCTCTTGTTTAACGCCTGGGAAGAAGCCAGAAACGTCTTCAAATGTAATGATTGGTATATTGTAAGCATCACAAGTACGAATGAAACGAGCAGCCTTGTCCGAAGAATCAATATCTAACCCGCCAGCTAGTACTTTAGGTTGGTTACATACTAGACCAACAGATTCACCAGCAATACGCGCAAAACCAACGACTACGTTTTTAGCAAATTCCGAGTGAACTTCCATGAATGAACCTTCATCCACTACTTGCTCCACTACTTTACGTACATCATAAGGACGAGTTGTTTCGATTGGCACAGTATCCACGATTTCTGGAAGATAGTCATCAACCTCTGGACGTGGCTGTCTTGGAGCTTTTTCTTTATTATTTTGTGGTAAGTAGCTTAATAGTTTTTTAATTTGATTAATTGCTTCTTCTTCAGATGGTGCGCGGAAGTGAGCGTTACCACTTACAGCGTTGTTTACTTTAGAACCACCTAAATCTTCTGCAGAGATTTTTTCACCTGTTACTGTTTCGATAACTTTAGGTCCTGTAATGAACATTTGAGATGTTTTATCAACCATTAGAATAAAGTCTGTGATTGCTGGAGAATATACCGCTCCACCAGCACATGGTCCCATGATAACGGAGATTTGCGGAATTACTCCAGAGTAGATTGCATTACGATAGAAAATATGGCCATAACCGTCTAGTGAAAGTACACCCTCTTGAATACGAGCACCGCCTGAATCATTTATACCGATGAATGGTGTACCATTTTTCGCAGCTAGGTCCATTACTGTTGCCATTTTTTTGGCATGCATTTCACCAAGTGCTCCACCAAATACTGTGAAATCTTGAGAGAATAAGTATACTGGACGTCCGTTGATCTTACCAAAACCTGTGACTACACCATCACCAGGACCTTCCATTTTGTCCATACCGAAGTCTACTGTACGGTGTGTTATGAATGGGTTGATTTCAAAAAATGTATCTTCGTCAAGTAATAATTCAATACGCTCACGAGCTGTTAATTTCCCTTTTTCATGTTGCTTGTCGATGCGTTCATAGCCACCACCAAGTTCAATTACCGTCTTACGGTCATACAAGTCATTAATTTTGTCGAACATATCCATACTGATCACTTATCCCCTTTTCCACTTTTATCACATAATTCATATAACACACCGAAAGATGATTTCGGATGCATGAAAGCAACCTCAGCACCACCAGCACCTGGTCCTGGTTCATCGGATAATAGACGTACGCCTTTTTCGCGAAGCTCTGCCATACGCTCACGAATTCCTGTCACACCGAAAGCTACATGGTGAATACCTTCCCCACGTTTTTCGATGAATCCGTGGATAGCACTTTTTTCACTCATCGGTTCTAATAACTCAATTTTTACGTTACCCGCATCAATGAATGCAACACGAACCTGTTGAGATTCTACCTCTTCCACTTTCAGTAACTTTAAGCCTAAAGTTTCTGTATAATATGTAATGCGTTCATCAAGATCGCGGACTGCAATCCCAATATGATCTACTCTCTCCATGGTGACATCTCCTTCTGTTATGGTACATAATCTATTTTACAGACTTTTTCGTCAAAACTCTACTACTTGAGAAATTTTTCAGATTTGCTAAACTATTTATAAGAAAAGAAGGAGCGAACGAGCATATGAGTAATAAAAAATTTCAAAAAATCGTTATCTATACTATGATCGCGATTATGTTAATTTCATCTCTAGCATTTGGTTTATCAATGATAGTATAAAGAAAGGCGAGGCGTCTGCATTACTGCGGACGCTCTTTCTTTACATTTAAACCTTTAAAAGTCTGCTTAATTTCTAAATAGCGATCCATTTCCTCTATAAATTGATAGAGTGCCGCTTGTGCTAGAAATTGCTCATGGTTTTTCGGTAAAGGTAATTGGGCGAAATCTCGCTTTACCTGCTCTAGTTTTTCTCTAAAATGGCGAGCCGTATTTCCTGAATGAACGTGCTCACCGAGGTCTTGCAGAAAGTCGGCAACGATAATTGCCTCTTGTACTATAACAGGAAGTGCCGTTATTTTTGGAAGGACCCTGTCTATAATTTCTAGCTGTTTTTCACGCATATCAAAATAAACATAGTAGTCATTTTTCCGTCTCGTAAAATGATTTTCAACATCTTTAAATGCTAAGGATTTCGCATTATTTAATGCTGTGATTGCTTCAATGATTTCCTGTCCATCCCACATTGTATCGCCTTCTCTTAAATAGTTGGCAATTTCTAAAAAAATCTTACTGTAAAGTTCCTCAATTTTAACTCGATAGTAATTTAATTCCTTTTGAATGTCTGGCATATACATATTTATAGCTATTCCCGTCCCATAGCCAATCGCCATTAATGCAAATTCATTATAAACAAGTGCCAATGAAAAACTTTTAGCAGCATAAATATGCATAATAATAACCGCACTCGAAACAAAACCATCTGCTACCTTTAATGACACGATTGTTGGTATAAAAATGATAAGCATACCTGCTAATGTAAGCGGATGATAGGTAAATAGCTCAAAGCTCAAAAATGCATAAAGCATACCGATCATACTTGCGACGAATCGTGTATAAGCAGCATGAATGGATTTTTTCTTCGTTGGCTGTACACATAATATTGTTAGAATACCAGCAGATGCATAAGAAGCTAAATCAAAATATTGGGCAATGGCAATAGCGATTGCTGCACCAAATGCCGTTTTTAAAGTACGATAGCCGATTGAAAATTTCTTCAAGTCGACTGCCTCCTATCTTTCAGTATTCTACTTAATTTTATTTTTTTAAGAAAACTATCAGCCAATCATTTAGCCAATATTACAAAAATTCCAATCGCACTATAATTACGTCTTAAGAATCAAAGCTACCCACGGGGAATGTGGTTAGTAAGAAGTCTCCGCAGACGCTTTATAGACTGCGGAGCTTTCTACTAAAAAATAGCTTCTCTTTTAATTTAATGATTGAAATTAAAGTTCGTCGCAGTATTCCTCAAAGTTTGCTTGTAGGTTTGTTACTACTGACATTGGGTCATGCCCCTCAATTTCATAGCGCCCAACTTCTGCTACTACTTGTCCATCCTTTAATAACACAAATGATGGGGATGATGGTAAATGATCTTCACCGAAGTGATAACGAGCAGCTGCAGTAGCTTCTTTATCTTGACCAGCAAATACTGTTACAAGATGGTCTGGACGTTTATCGTAATGTACGCATTGTGCTGCTGCTGGACGTGCGATACCGCCTGCACAGCCACATACTGAGTTTACCATGACTAATGTTATACCTGGACGAGCAAACGCCTCTTCAACAGCTTCTGGTGTGCGAAGCTGCTCATAACCAGCCCCCTCAATTTCTGCACGTGCTGTTTTTAAAATTTCTTGCATAAATAAATCGTAATCCATATTCATATAGCGATAGCTCCTTTCAAGTTCGCGTCACCCTAAACTCTAGCTTTAGATATTCGACGCTCATCATCTCCTATCATAGCAGTTAGTGACGAATTTGTGCACCTACTTGCTCACATAAAAGATGATATTATTTCTGTGATTGTTCATCGCTAAACAAACGATCCACACCTTGTGTTACTGTCAGCTGTCCATTTAAAATTTGACGTTCGAGAAGTTGTACTTGTGCTTTACGCTCCGGATTCCCATAAAACGAATCAATTAACTGGTCAATAATCATCGATTGGAACCAATCTTTCGTCTGATTTTGGCGTCTGATCGACCAGTAATTATTTTCTTCAACAATTTGTCTGAATTCCCCTATTGTACTCCATACTTTGTCGAGGCCACGTTTTTCCCACGAACTTACCGGCATTGCTGTCGACATCCATCCTGGAGTTGCAGGCTGTAAGAAATGTAAGATTTGCTTGTACTCGGATACGGTTTTTTTCGCCAGACGAACATTATCGCCATCAGCCTTATGGACAACGATAGCATCAGCTAATTCCATAATGCCCTTTTTCATACCTTGGAGCTCGTCTCCTGCACCTGTTAATACTAACAGTAAGAAGAAATCAACCATACCACGGACATACGTTTCACTTTGTCCAACACCGACTGTTTCTATTAAAATGACATCATAGCCTGCTGCTTCACAAACAAGCATTGTTTCACGTGTCTTTTTATGAACACCCCCAAGGGTACCAGCTGATGGAGAGGGACGAACAAAGGCATTAGGCTTTTTCACGAGCTCTTCCATTCGAGTTTTATCGCCTAAAATGCTTCCTCCTGATAAAGAGGAGCTTGGATCAATCGCAAGGACTGCCACTTTTTTTCCCATCTCACAAAGCATCGTTCCGAAAGCCTCAATGAACGAACTTTTTCCTGCACCAGGAACGCCAGTAATCCCAATACGGACACTGTTTCCTGTATGTGGTAGAAGCTCTTGTAGAAGTTCTTGTGCTTGCACTTTATGCGTTACGTTTGAACTTTCAATGAGTGTAATAGCTTTTGACAAGTGTGGACGAGAGCCTGCACGTACTTCTCGTGCAAGCTCCTGTATGTTTAGATTGTCTGCTTTTTTCTTTCGGAATTTTTTCGGTGTACCATATTGCATTCCGTCGTGAGTTGCCTCTACTCCGTCCATAACAAATAGCGCACTTTCTGGCATTCCTTTGTTTTTGTCCATTATTCAGACACTTCCTCATAACCTAGACGTTTGTAGATTTCTTCAATAATTTTTTGTGCCGATACAGGAATAACTGTACCAGGACCAAAGATTGCTACTGCCCCAGCGTTATAGAGGAACTCATAATCTTGTGCTGGAATAACACCTCCAACAATGATGATGATATCTTCACGACCTAGTTTTTCTAGCTCTGCTACTAATTCAGGAACTAGTGTTTTATGACCGGCTGCTAATGAAGATACACCAATGACATGCACATCGTTTTCTACCGCCATTTGAGCTGCCTCAGCAGGTGTCATGAATAACGGAGAAATATCAACGTCGAAGCCTAAGTCCGCATAACCCGTTGCCACAACCTTCGCACCACGGTCATGTCCATCTTGTCCCATTTTCGCTACTAAAATACGTGGACGACGACCTTCATTTTCAAGGAACTCCTCTGTCATTTGTTTCACTTCAGAAATTTGCTCTTCATCTGAGAAGTTCGCAGAGTACACGCCAGAGATTGAACGGATTACTGCTTTATGACGACCAGAAACAACTTCAATTGCATCAGAAATTTCACCTAATGAAGCACGAGCACGCGCTGCATCTACTGCTATTGCTAATAAGTTTTCTCCACCATCTTGTGCTGCTTTCGTTAATCGTGCTAGATGTTTTTGTACTTCTTCTTCATTACGAGCTGCCTTCATTGCTTCTAGACGTTCGATTTGCTTTTGACGAACTAGTGTATTATCAATGTCTAGAATGTCGATAGGTTCTTCTTTTTCTAAACGATATTTGTTGACACCAACAATCGTTTCTGTTTTAGAGTCGATTTTCGCTTGACGTTTTGCTGCAGCTTCCTCGACTTTCATTTTTGGAAGACCTGTTTCAATCGCTTTCGCCATACCGCCAAGTTCTTCGATTTCTTCAATTAATGCCCATGCAGATTTTGTAATTTCGTCTGTTAATTTTTCCACATAGTACGAACCACCCCATGGATCAATAACTTTTGTCATGGCTGTTTCTTCTTGTAAGAATAGCTGTGTATTACGTGCAATACGTGCGGAGAAATCCGTTGGTAGCGCAATCGCTTCATCAAGTGCATTGGTATGAAGAGATTGCGTATGCCCCATTGATGACGCATTAGCTTCGATTAATGTACGTGTCACATTGTTAAATGGATCTTGCTCTGTTAAAGACCAGCCAGACGTTTGTGAGTGTGTACGAAGTGCTAATGTCTTAGGATTTTTCGGATTAAATGTTGACATCATTTGTGCCCAAATGCGACGAGCTGCACGCATTTTTGCAACTTCCATGTAATAGTTCATACCAATTGCCCAGAAGAATGATAGACGTGGCGCAAAGGCATCGATGTCGATTCCAGCTTGTAGCCCCGTACGAACATACTCAAGACCATCAGCTAATGTATAAGCCAGCTCGATGTCATTTGTTGCTCCCGCTTCTTGAATATGGTAACCAGAGATCGAAATTGAGTTAAATTTTGGCATATACTTCGCTGTAAACTCAAAAATATCTGCAATAATCTTCATAGACATTGCTGGTGGATAAATATATGTGTTACGAACCATATATTCTTTTAATATATCGTTTTGAATCGTACCAGCTAACTTGTCTGGTGTAACTCCCTGTTCTTCAGCAGCAACGATATAGAATGCAAGAACTGGTAATACCGCTCCATTCATCGTCATAGAAACCGACATTTGATCTAAAGGAATTTGATCGAATAGGATTTTCATATCTTCTACAGAGTCAATCGCTACCCCAGCTTTACCAACATCCCCTGTTACACGTGGATGATCTGAGTCATAACCACGGTGGGTTGCTAAGTCAAAGGCAACGGAAAGACCTTTTTGACCCATTGCTAAGTTACGCTTGTAGAATGCATTTGATTCTTCAGCTGTTGAGAAACCAGCATATTGGCGAACAGTCCAAGGACGAGCTACATACATCGTAGGGTATGGGCCACGTGTATTTGGTGCAATACCTGCAACATCATTTAAATGTTTTGCATCTTTAACATCTTCTTTTGAATAGATATCTTTAATTTCAATACCTTCATTTGTCATGAATTTTTCATCTGATGCTTGAGGTGCTTCAGCTACTAAAACTTTTTCGATTTCAACTGCACTAAAATTTGGCTTGCTCATCGTTGGACCTCCTTCATGCTAGCGAACACTGAATTTAATTTTTCAATGATGTTCTGTCCTGCGAAAATAAAGCCGTTTAAGCCATTTGCTAACCAAGCTTCTTCTTCGTCTCTAAATTTACCTGCAACGTCAACAATTACGTTAGCGGGTTTACCTGCTAAAATTGCTGGTACTAACTCTTTAGTATCATCATCGTTACCAGTAATCACCACATACGTTGCTTCTGTTGCGTTTAGCCAAGCTAATGCTTCTTCAGCTGTTGCTACTGGTTCACTTTTTTCTGGTACTAGACCTACAGTGTTTAAGAAACCTGACACAAAATCAGCACGTGGTTTTGAACTTTTCAGTGTACCTAATGCTAAAATTCCTGTTTTCACATTTGCAGCTGTCATTTCCATACGTAATTGCTCGAAAGGTACAGCAACTCGTTTAACTTCTGCAAATTGAGGATTTGTTTCGCTTTCAAGCACATCTGCTGGGTTAGCATATATATTTGTACCGATTAATGATTGCTTACGCGTTTGTGCCGCCTTGATACGAGCTAGATAAGATTTTTCTAGTTCCTCCGTAAGCTTTCCTGATGCAGTGTAAGCGTCAATGCCTCCAGCTGCTTCTATTTCTATAAATAAAGCCCAAGCTTCTTTAACAAAATCTGCCGTTAATGACTCAATAAAGTATGAGCCACCAGCTGGGTCTGTAACTTTTAAAACGTTTGTTTCTTCTTTTAAAATTAATGATACATTTCGTGCAATACGAATAGATTGATCTGTTGGTTTCGTTAATGCATCGTGAGGGTGAACTGTAAAGACATCCGCACCACCAATTAAGCCAGAAAGCGCTTCATTTGCTGCACGTAATAAGTTTACATAAACATCCAGCTTAGAGAAGCTTCTTAAAGATGTTTCTGCAACAGTAGGGATTTTTACGTTTTCTGTTACACCGTATGCCGATGAGAACGCTTTCCAAAGTACTTTAAAAGCACGAAGTTTAGCAATTTCTGTAAAGAATTGCGTATCAACAGCAAAGGATACATAAAATTTCTTCGCGAATGCTTCAAAGCTTTCTTCTTGATTTGCGTATTTTGCCGCTAATGCAAGTGCATATGCTAATTCCTGCACAGCGTTAGCTCCTTCATTATGATAAACCGTTGTGTCCGCGCCGATCGAGCGCACGCTCGGGAAATCATTTAAAGTGATAGGGTTTTTCGATACGATGAAACCTTTTACAGTTTCTCGCTGATCAACTGTTATTTTGTCGAATACTGCTAATAATGGGTCATTTGAATTCTCAACCGAAATTTTAAACGAATATTCTGAGAAATAATTCGCTAATTGTGCCAATACTTCTTCAGTCCATTCAAAATTCACACGGCTATCAATTGTTACTACTTCATTGCCTCGAGCTAAACTATCATCAAGCTTTGCAAAAAATGCCTCGCTTGAATCAGCATATATTTGTTGAGCCACTCGAAATGCTTGATTATTTTGTAGGGAACGGATTGTGGAAACTTGTTTATCTAGTTCTTCACCAAGTTTTGCTACTAAACTTTCTTGAGTGTAAAGTGGTTCTAATGTAACACCTTCACTTGTTTTCGTTAAAAGAGACTCGAATGGTTTCCCTTTTAAAGCCTTGATTGCTGCATCTTGCCATTCTGAATAGGACGGCTTTTCAAATTCAATATTTTTCATGTTGTTTGACATGCGGACGCTTAATCAGCTTCCCCCCTTAGTAGTTTCTATTTGTTATTCTACATGACAAATTGCGACTGGAAAAGCAAAAAAAATTCGGAAACCGTTATACAACAGGTTTCCGACAAGTCATCAGTAGACTGACGTTGAAGATTTATTTGTATTTTCGAGTATTTCTTTCACTCTATTTAGGAATTTACCACAAACAAGTCCATCGAGAACTCGATGATCTAAAGATAAACATAAATTCACAATATCTCGTGCAGCGAACATGCCACCAGGTAAAACAACTGGTTTTTTTACAATACTTTCCACCTGAAGAATTGCTGCTTGTGGATAATTAATGATGCCCATCGACTGAACAGAGCCGAATGCACCCGTATTATTTACCGTAAATGTACCACCTTGTATATCATCCATCGTCAGTTTTCCAGCACGCACTTTCGCTGCAAGCTCATGAATTTCCTTCGCAATACCTTTAATCGATTTTTCATCAGCGTGTTTTATAACAGGAACAAATAATGCATCATCTGTCGCGACTGCAATGGAAATATTTATGTCATGCTTTTGAATAATTTTGTCCTCTGCCCACATAGAATTCATCATTGGGAATTCCTTTAGAGCTTGCGCGACAGCTTTTACAAAGAAAGCAAAATACGTAATATTAAAGCCTTCTCTTTGCTTAAACTCCGTCTTCATGCTATCGCGATATGCTACTAAATCAGTAACATCTACTTCCATCATCATCCATGCATGCGGCACTTCATGAACACTTCGCACCATATTATTCGCAATGGCACGGCGCACCTTTGTTACTGGAATTTCAATATCACCTGCGTGAAGAGGCTGTGCCGGTGTGGCCGGTTTAGTATTCTCCAGTGATGCAGGTACTGCAACTGGTGTAGGCTGTTCAACAGCTGTATGGACCGTAGTCAATGTTTCAACTTGGGAAGTTGGTATATTTCCTGCTTCAATCAGTTTCATGAGGTCTTTTCTTGTAATACGACCTCCTTCACCTGTTCCTGTGACTTGATCAAGTGCAATATCATGCTCTTGTGCAAGTCGAAGAACCGCTGGTGAATAGCGAACTTTATCCTGTCGAACTGTTTTTTGCGATACTACCGTAGCTGTTGTTGGTGGCTGAACCTCTTGTTTCTTTTGTACACCAGCATTTAAAATTGCTGTGCTTACTGCTGATTTTTTCGGTGGAGGCGGAGGAGGTAGTTCGCTGTCACCTGCTATTTCAACGCAACAAACGACTGCTCCAACGGGTAATGTTTGCCCTTCCTCTGCAAGTAGTTCTGTAATAACTCCTTCAAAAGAAGACGGAATTTCAGCATTTACTTTATCAGTTACAACTTCTGCTAGTGGATCATATTTTTTTACTATATCACCTGGCTTTACAAGCCATTTTTCAATCGTACCTTCTGTTACGCTTTCGCCAAGCTGAGGCATTGTAATATTTTGAATCGCCATCATCTATTCCTCCCATCAATTATGCCTAGGCGTAATTGCACCCGACGCACCGCTATAGCATTGACAACGACACTGTTTCACTTACGCGTAGATAAACAATTGTGCAGATTATGACTTATCATAAACAGCTTCTAGTTTCATCTCCTATCGCAATTGCTTAGGTAGGTCATCGCAGAAACTAGTGAGCAACTTTCATTCCAGTCAAAATCTATTTATCCGTCCGAGGCTTTAACTGTTTCACTAAGTATCCCTGCCACTTAGTGAATAAAAGTACCTATATACAGAAGTTTGCCCTCTGTATTAAAAAGCAGCTAGTTCTCGCATCGCGCGTTCTACTTTTTCAGGGTTGATCATAAAATACTTTTCCATTGTTGGTGCATACGGCATCGCCGGAACATCTGGTCCTGCTAGGCGTTGAATTGGTGCATCAAGCTCAAATAAACAATGCTCTGCAATGATTGCTGCAACCTCACTCATAATACTGCCCTCTTTATTATCCTCCGTAACTAGTAAAACTTTACCTGTTTTACTTGCCGCCTCAATGATTGCTTCTTTATCGAGTGGATATACCGTACGTAGGTCAAGAATATGCGCGGAAATCCCGTCTGCTGCTAGACGCTCCGCTGCTTGTAATGCAAAATGGACAGCTAAACCATACGTAATGACAGTAACATCTTCCCCTTCACGCTTAACATCTGCCTTACCAATCGGTAATGTGTAATCATCCACTGGCACTTCACCTTTTATGAGTCGATAAGCACGTTTATGTTCGAAAAATAGTACTGGATCCTCATCACGGATTGCTGCTTTTAACAAGCCTTTTGCATCATACGGTGTGGACGGAATAACAATTTTCAATCCAGGTGTTCCTGCAAAAAGTGCTTCTACAGATTGCGAATGATAGAGTGCTCCGTGAATACCTCCGCCAAATGGTGCACGAATAACCATTGGGCAAGACCAATCATTATTCGAACGATAGCGGATTTTTGCTGCCTCAGAAACGATTTGGTTAACGGCAGGCATGATGAAATCAGCGAATTGCATCTCGGCAATCGGGCGCATACCATACATCGCAGCACCAATACCAACACCTGCAATGGCACTCTCTGCAAGAGGCGTGTCAAGCACACGATATTCACCAAATTGCTCGTAAAGGCCTGTTGTTGCTTTGAAAACCCCGCCTTTGCGTCCAACGTCCTCTCCTAAAATGAAAACACGCTCATCACGTTCCATCTCTTCCTTCATCGCTAATGTAATCGCATCAATATAAGACATCACTGCCATTACACGTCACCTCCGTCCACTGGTGCATATACGTATTTCAAAGTGTGCTCTGGCATTGCATACGGAGCAGCTTCTGCATAATCTGTAGCTTCATTCACCTCTGCCATGATCCGCTCTTCTATTTCAGCACGTATTTTTTCTGTCATAACTCCAGCATCCATTAGATACTTTTCAAATAACAGCACGGGATCCTTTGCCTTTCCTTCTGCTATATCCTCCGCAGTTCGGTATTGACGATCATCATCATCCGAAGAATGTGCCGTCAAACGATAAGTCACTGTTTCTATTAGACTTGGCCCTTCACCGTTACGTGCACGATCTGCCGCTTCTTTGACAACCTTATACACTTGTAACGGACATTTTCCATCAACAGTAACACCTGGCATCCCATAGCCAATACCACGATCTGACACTTTCGCACAGCCTAATTGACGTTCAACTGGCACAGAAATTGCGTATTGGTTATTTTCTACCATGATAATTACTGGAAGCTTATGAACCCCTGCGAAATTCGCACCTTCATGAAAATCACCTTGGTTAGAAGAACCTTCACCTAGTGTAACAAAAGTAATAAAATCTTCTTTTTGTAGACGTCCCGCAAGAGCTACCCCCACCGCGTGTGGAACTTGTGTAGTAACTGGCGAAGAGCCTGTTAAAATACGATTTTTCTTTTGTCCGAAATGTCCTGGCATTTGACGGCCACCGGAGTTAGGATCCTCTGCTTTGGCAAACGCTGATAACATCAATTCTCTTGGAGTCATTCCAAAATGTAACACAACACCCATATCACGATAGTACGGTGCAATATAATCTTTGTTATTATCGAGTGCAAACGCTGCTCCTACTTGTGCTGCCTCCTGTCCCTGACAAGAAATAACAAACGGAATTTTTCCCGAACGGTTTAATAGCCACATACGTTCATCTAGTCTTCTTGCCATTAACATCGTTTCGAACATTGCAAGTACATCTTCATTTGATAAACCTAGATCCTCATGCTTGATTTGAACATCTTGCATACGAACACCCCTTTCGTATTAAAAAAATACCTAATGCATTTAAGATTCCTCATGATAATACTTTAGTGATGAAATGTAGAATTTTAAAAATGAATGGCACGATGATCAACTGCTAAAGCTGATTCTCCTAACACCTCATTAAGTGACGGATGCGGATGAATGGCCTGACTAACTTCCCACGGCGTTGCATCAAGTAATTTGGCAAGTGATGCTTCTCCAATTAACTCTGTCACATGTGGTCCTACCATATGAATACCCAAAATATCATTCGTTTCTTCATCAGCAACAATTTTTACAAAGCCATCTGTCTCTCCATTAACTAACGCTTTTCCAATCGCCTTGAATGGAACCTTACCAACCTTCAATGAATAACCTTGCGCTCGTGCAGCACTTTCTGTTAAGCCAATACTTGCAACCTCAGGGTACGAATAAACGCATTTTGGTACCTTTAGAACATCAAGTGGCTCTGTTTTACCCGTTGCAATATGCTCAATTGCAGATAACCCTTCGTGTGAAGCAACATGTGCTAATTGTAAGCCACCGATCACATCCCCTATGGCATACATATGTGATTCCTTTGTTTGATACGAATCTTTGACTTTAATAAACCCATTTTCAACTTCTATCTCTGTATTTTCTAATCCAATACCTTGTGTATTTGCTTCACGCCCTACACAAAGCAATAATTTGTCTGCTTCAAATAATTCTTCCTTATCATTGACTTTTGCAGAAATGAAAACGTTATCATTTTCGATTTTCAAGGTACTCGTATCTAAGCGAGCATTGGTCACGATACGAACCCCTCTTTTTTCCAGCTGCTTCGTCACTTCTTTTACAATATCTGTATCCTCCGCAGGTAAAATGGATGGTCCATATTCTATGACCGTTACGTAAACCCCAAAATCACAAAGCATCGAAGCCCACTCAATTCCAATAACTCCTCCGCCCACAATTAACAGTGACTTTGGCAGTTCTTCCATTTGCAGTGCATGATCAGAGTTCATCACATATTGACCGTCAACTGTTAGCCCTGCCATTCCTCTTGGTTTAGAACCTGTTGCAACGACAACATTTGTTGGTACAAGCATTTCATTTTCATCACCATTCGCCATTTCAACTGAAATAGTACCAGGCATCGGTGAGAAAATGGACGGTCCTAAAATTCGCCCTGTTCCCTGATAAACGTCTATCTTGCCTTTTTTCATCAGTGTATTCACACCTTGGCTCAATTGCTCAACAATAGCTTGTTTCCTAGCCTGCACTTTGTCGAATTGCAATGTAACCCCTTCAATATTTACGCCATATTCAGCGGCTGTTTTAGTTGCCGTTCGATACACTTCTGCACTTCGAAGTAAGGCCTTACTCGGTATACAACCTTTATGCAAGCATGTTCCACCTAGACGTTCACGTTCAACAATGGCTGTTTTCAAGCCTAACTGTGCAGCTCGAATCGCTGCAACATAGCCTCCTGTACCTCCGCCTAAAATGACAACATCATAATTTTGAGCCATATTGATTCCCCCTTATGAGAAAAATGCTAAAGCATCCTATTCGCTTCAATCACATTGGACTTCCAGATGTGGTCGAGCTTTAGCTTATCTTCAGTGAAGCTATTCATTTACCATTTTAAAGGTAGAAGAAGTCGACAATGCGACTTCTTTCAACTGATATGCGGTTCTTAACGACCGTTTAAAATATTTTTTTCATTTTTTAGGAATTGGCTACGAGACTTTGATACTCGAGCAATACGTTCTTCTGCTAAACGATTAGCCGCTACATATGTCGGGATGCCGTCACGTTTAGAAATAGTGAAGATTTTTTCGATACTATCATAAATGCCTTCAACACGCTTCATCGCACGCTCACTATTATATCCATATAATTCATCAGCTACATTAATTACACCACCTGCATTGATCACATAATCAGGTGCATAAACTATTCCTAATTCATGTAAATAATCGCCATGACGAGAATCTTGCAATTGGTTATTGGCAGAACCAGCGACAACCTTTGCTTTTAGTTGCGGAATCGTTTCATCATTTAAAATTGCACCTAATGCACAAGGTGAGAAAATATCAACTTCCTGTGAATAGATTTCTTCTGGTGCCACAGCAGTCGCACCAAAATCATTCACAACTCGATCAATTGCCGCTTGATTAATATCTGTAACAACAAGTTTTGCCCCCTCATTATGTAAATACTCGCAAAGCTTGTAAGCAACATTTCCTAGCCCTTGTACAGAAATTGTACGTCCCTCTAGTGAATCAAATCCAAATGCTTCTTTTGCCGCTGCTTTCATACCACGGTATACCCCGTAAGCAGTTACTGGAGATGGGTTTCCTGATGAACCAAATGCCGGAGAAATTCCCGTTACATAATTTGTTTCCTCATGAATTAAATCCATATCTGTCACTGTTGTACCAACGTCTTCTGCTGTAATATAGCGACCATTAAGTCCTTGAATGAAACGTCCTAGTGCACGGAACATTTCTTCATTTTTATCTTTAAATGGGTCACCGATAATGACCGTTTTTCCACCGCCAAGGTTTAAACCAGCTGCAGCATTTTTATAGGTCATCCCTCGTGCTAAACGCAATGCATCCTCAATTGCATTTTCTTCTGATGCATATGTCCACATACGTGCCCCGCCTAGTGCTGGTCCAAGTGTTGTGTCATGGATCGCGATAATCGCTTTTAACCCTGATGCTTCATCTTGGCAAAATACCAATTGTTCATAATCATACTTTTCCATATACTTGAAGATTTCCATGAAAACTCGCCCCTTTGCTTTGGAAAGTGCATCCCCAAATGCCCATTCCATTTAAGTAATTATTAATAATCAAAATTGTTTAACAATGGATAATATTGCTCCATTTAATTTTACAATACTGACAATTTCACAATTTCGCAACTATTATTACACTTTCTTGTTTAAGTGAGAATTTTCTAAACATTCAGTTACAGTTACTAGGTTTATATTTTACTTGCAGTAAGGTTCATCCATTACATAGATTTACTAGCTTCCTTGACATTCCAATATCCACAGGTACAATTAAAGGTAGGTATAAGGAGGGACATGCATGGCTCGTTTTGCTGCATTTATTGTAATGCTTATTCCAGGCCTTATGGCTGCAGGTGGCATTAAATTCATGCGTGATACATTATTTGGTAAGCTCATCTCACCTTTCCCATTTTTATGGCTGCAATTCGTCGTTGGCATTATTTTCTTTGTTATTGGCTTTGGCTTTTTCGCAGGATTTTTACTTCATCGCGATCGAAAAAATGGAAAAGTGGCACCGCGCTTCCAAAAAAAATAAAAATAGCTATCCAAATAAGTCACGACAGACTTACTGGATAGCTATTTTTTTCTTACATATTTTTTTGTAACGAAAGCACAGCGTTAACACAAATGTTTTCTGTAGCGAAAGCACAGCGGCAGCTACAAATGTTTTCTGTGCGAAAGCGTAGCGTCAGCAACAATTACGTCAAGGTGAAATGGATTAACGTTGCTGTTTCGCAATTACTTTATCAGGATAATCAGTAATCCAACCTATTACCGCTGGATGCGGATTCGTTAAAAATGTTTCATTACCATCAATCGCATAAAAACGACATGCTTTATTACTTGCTACACAGGCTTCTAGAAACCTAGGTTTATAATATCTTTTATGCATATGCACGCTGTCAATAGCTTTATAATCACTGAGCAAATCCCATTTTAATTTCTTTGTTGCGATAAGTGCTGTTTCATATTCTGGCTTATATTGCTTTACAATCTCCAGTAGCTCGTAGTGAAACGATGAAAAATGGCTACCTACAGGCAAAGTAAGATCATGAAGTATTTGAATGAGTGCGCTTTTATTATCAAGGACTGTCGATTTTAATTCGATATTTAGGGATAGCTGTTGTGAATTTGCCCATGCTAAAACTACTTCAAACGTTGGAATTTTATGCGTTGAAAATAATCGTCTCCACGGTTTCCCAAGTTTAAAGCTAAGTAGCTCCTCTATCGTACATTCATTTACAAGCTTATTGATGCCAACCAATCTTGACAGCTGTGGATCATGATACACAACCGGAATGCCTTCTTTTGAAAGCTGGATATCTAATTCAATGCCATCTGCCCCTAGCTCTAACGCCTTTTCAAATGCCTTAAAGCTATTTTCAAGTGCATACGCTGAAGCCCCACGGTGTGCAAATACTGGAATGAACGATTCCTTAGACATTCAACTCACCAAATTCAATTAAGAATTTACCATTTGTCATTTTACTTAAGAAGGATGATTTTTTACCAATTTGAATATAGGTACCAGGATGAGCTTCCTTTTTCACAATAATTTCCTCTTTCCCAGCATGACGCATTTCATCCATCGCTAGTTTAATCTCACGATCATTTGTCGCTGCTTCCGCCTTCAGTTTGGCTAAGCCTTGTTTTGTTTCCTCAAATGTAGCTATCTGTTCCTTAGACATTTGGTTAAGGAATGGTAGTAAGCTTTTAATTTTCGCCTCGTGCTCTGAAATTTCTAATTGCAGTTGCTTCAGATGCGTTGCCTTCCCTTGTATAACGGAATAGCTTTCCTGTTTATTGACGCTTTCGATGATTAATTCAGTTCGACGCTCTAAACGATTCCCAGAGATGGCAGTGACGATTGTATTCTTGGCTACTGCACGACCACCAATTATTTTCCCTTTTCGTTCGTCCACATAGATAGAATGTGCAGAGAGCTGTGATCCCAATGCATAAGATCCTATATGAATACTGTCAGCCGCAACTAAATTCGCCTCATTAACATGCTTGACGAAAATATTGCCGCCTGCCTCTACAAGAGTTGATCCTAGGCCAAAAATTCCTCCTCGAATGTAGACATCACCTTCAATGGATTTAATTAGTTTGGCACCGCTTACACCTTCAGCACCCTCAATGGAAATATCTCCAGTAGCAATGACTGTATAGCCTGATATAACTGTTCCTTTTATGCTAAGAGAGCCATTAAATTCGAGATTCCCTGTTTCAACGCCAACATCTCCATGAATTGGCAAATGTCTATTAACACCAATCATGCCCTTAACATCATCTAATACACCAGCTATTTTCGAACGGATGACAACTTTTCCATCCTCTTCCACTTCATAAGCTGATTTATTATCGTACCGTATAGGAAAATCTCGACCTGGTACAGCAGCTATAATTTCACCTAGTACATTTTGTCCTGGTTTACCTAATGTCGCAGGGATTTTCTCACCTAGCCATGAACCCTCGGAAATTTCAGAAATAAAGTTCATGTCATAATAATCAGCTTTCCCATCTTCGCTAATTACCGGCTTTCTCTCGGGTTTAGGTAAATATGTAATTTGTGCATCGGTTCCTGTTACAGGATGTGTTCCTTGAGCAATTAAAAATGCTTTCCCTGGCTCAACCTTTGAAATATCGAAATCTAAAATTTCGTGGACAATTCCTTCGTTTTCGAGAGTTTCCAAAATTTGTTGAGTCAAATTTTCTTTATTCTTTAAAATAAAATCATGTGTTTCATTTATAAATATAGAGGCAGACATTTTATCTCGTGCAATTTCTGCTTCTACATTCGGAAGCCAGCGTCCAATTTCAACAGCGCATGTATTTGCTGTTGCTAAAACATTCTTTAATATTGAAAAATTAGACAATTTAAGTCGGGGATGACTTCTTAAAACACTATCAAATTCTTTTAATGGGAAACCAGCACTGTATGTAAGTATAAATACCTTGCCATTTTCTTCAGATAATTCGAAGTTATCATTTCGAACTAGTATCAAGCTACCTCCTCCTTCCTTCTAACTGTAAGTATATACAATCTATTTACATTTGTTGAGAGACAATTGTCACTACTGACAAAGAAAATATACCTACTTTATCAATAAAACACCTACATACCCATTCCATTTTCCCTAACATTATTAGTCAATATGCACTATAATAAAGGTATATTTTTACTCGTTATCAAAAATACACCTTTATCACCACAGGGAATCATTGTGAATAATAGGGATATTTACTAAATCACACATTAATTCATACGATATATAATCTTTCTATCATAATTTTTATAACCCTGCATACGTCTTCAATACTAGAAATACACATTATAAACAGACGTTTTAAATGAAAAAACATGAAAGCTACGGGTTATTCCCTCTTGTCATAGATGTAGTAAGTTTTCACCATCAGTACTCGATGATTCATTATAAACCTGGAGGAAAAAAAGTCTCAATTCGAATATGACCGCCTAGTTGTTCCACATCTAGAAGTTGATCTCGCGTCATATAGTAAATGCTCATGCTTCCGTTAATTCCTAGTCGAACTTCAAATAAATTATTCTCTACCTGCGTTATCTCTAACGAATTGTTTTCGTCAAGTTGAAAGTTTACGCTTTTCATATATTATCACCTCGTTCAATTATAACGGATTACTAATCAATAAAAAGGATCAACAGCTTATATGTAAACTGTTGACCGTTAAAATTTAGAACTAACCTAATACATATTCTGCTAATACACTTTGAACTTTATAGATGTTAGTCGATTTATTAAAGTGTTTCTGTATTGGTATCTGACTACTTGAAACCCAAATTTTTAATTCAGCATCTAAATCGAATGTTCCCGCAGTTTCCACTGAAAAATGAAGAATATTCTTATATGGAATTGAATGATATTCTGTTTTCTTACCTGTTACTCCTTGTTTATCGATTAAAATAAGTCTTTTATCCGTAAAAATAAAGGTATCCCTTATAATTTTATATGCATTTTTAATTGTCTCATTCGGTATTAATAAATCTTTCACTTCTTCCTGTAATTTTTCAAAATTTACTTCGCTTGCATTACCTATTAATCCATCAAATAACCCCATTTCAATTCCCCCTTCAAATGTTCATTCTTTATTTAAAATATGAGATTAATTTCCCATAAATTCAATACGCTACAGGATAATCTCCAAATGTTTAAAACTTGATCATAAGCAGGAAACATCGATCAGGAAAATTGAAAATCCCTTGATACGCTTATTCCTCTAAGTATATTTAAATCGGTGTGATAATAAGTTTAAAAGGATTGTATTATTTACGAGGGGGTATTGGAATGAGAGGAGATGAATCCTTTTTACATGCTGATACTGGTGTTACTTCCGAATTGTTTGTTGAGCGATCTTTAAATGAAATTCGTTTTTGGTCTAGAATTATGAAAGAGCATTCACTTTTTCTAAAATTAGGATTTAGAGCTGAAGATACTCAACTAATTCAAGAAGCTAATCAATTTTATAAATTATTTGAACAAATTGAGCAAACTGCACATGTATTCACCAATCAAACTGATCCTGAACGAATTAGAAGATTTAACACCGAAGTCCAACAAGCTGCAACTAGTATTTATATGTTTAAACGAAAAGTGCTAGGTCTAATTTTGACTTGTAAAATGCCAGGAGCAAATAATTTCCCGCTACTAGTTGATCATGTAAGTAGGGAAGCTAATTATTTTAGAAAACGATTACTCGAATTAAATGAAGGTAAATTGAACGCACTGCCAGACGCTATTATTAAAGAAAATGTATTCTTCTTAAGGATTATGGCTGACCATGCTAAATTTATTGGTCATTTGCTGGATCCATCCGAAAGAAAATTAGTTGATATAGCTCGAAATTTTAGTAATGATTTTGATCAATTATTGTTTCAAGCTAAAGATTTAGAATCTATGAGACCACAATCTCAAACCGTTCCTCTTTTGGATCAATTTCTGGATCAAAATCGTGTATCGGTCTCATCTCTTAGAGACTTTAAGAAGACAGCACGTGATTTAATTGAACAATGTAGAATAAAAAGTATCATACATCCCCTATTAGCAGACCATGTTTTTAGAGAAGCTGATAGATTCCTTGAAATAATTGATATGTTTGATGCTCATCTTACTAGCAGTTCCCCACAATCCGGTAATAGTAATTAAGAATACTATATAACTGTCACTAATATTGTCAATAAATTTAGTGACAGGTGGTTGGTGACAAAACTTCATATAGATTAACAGGCGTGTTGTTTTTAGTGTTATCCTCCTTTCTATTCTTTTTTTCTTGGTATAGGATGTTAGTTAAAGGATCTATTTTCACCTTTTCGACAATCTGACAATAATCCATCTCACCAACTATAGGACTTGTGCATAAAATTTCACACAAGTCCTATAGTTATGCTCTCACATTGGCCCGAGAGCAGTCCTGCTATCAAGAATCCATCAATCCCATACTCGAATCATCTGAGCGCTGATCTGTGGGACTTAACAAAGTACACCAGCTCTGACGGGACAATGTCTAACAACTCACTAATCCGAGAACCCGTATCTCAAACTTTGTCACATCCAACGATTTAAAGAATTGCTTTAGCTGGTTATCCTCTAGTATGACTTTCATTTTCCGCTCAGGCTTCACATTCTTAACGTTCTTCCTTGGATTAGTACGAATCACTTGCTCTTGATACAAGTAAGAAAAAAACACTTTGATATTTCGAGTATAATTCGAAATCGTACTATTCGATATTTTCTTATCAAAATCTTCTCTAGCCTTTGGATTGTTATTTGCTTTGTCATTGACCGTCATTTCATATTTGCTACGCTCTGATAAACTTCGCATATAACTTCTCAAATGCTCTGCCTTTACATCCGTAGGTGAATCAATTTCAAATTCATCAAACATCCATTTTGCATATAACTTTAAGGTTTGTTCATATGACTTCATTGTGCCCTTTTGCCGCACAATCAAGCATAAAGCAGTCTATTTCAATATCGAAATCAGTCATAAAAAAAAACACCTCCATGAACGGGATTTTCCCCATAAATGAATGTGTTTCATAGTTTAATTCAATTAATTAACATTATTATATAAATTCAGTAGTTAGTTGGTATAAATTCAATGAATTCTCTCTAAATAAGTCCTGTAATCCCTTGTGGCTCTAACGTTTAACTAGCCATCATGTCGATGCGAATCTTGTCCGCAATCATGGCAATAAATTCACTATTTGTCGGCTTCGACTTTAAATGATGTACTGTATAACCAAACATCGACGAAATCGATTCATAATTGCCACGATTCCATGCGACCTCAATGGCATGACGTTTTAGATAACTCTTATATAGCGAAAATTTACCGGTCATTCTACCGGAAGCCTTCGCAGTTTTACACGACTTATATTTACCGATTATTTTACGCTAGACAAACACAGAAGTAAAGATAAATTACGCCAACTTCACAATTACTTCTATTATAATACGTTGTTCTTTATCCGTTGTTTGAATAGTTGTCGATGTCGGAATAACTTCCGCGCTAACTGGCTGTATTTGCACTGCATCACCTTGTTTTAAACGATTAATTACAATTGGTATAACATCTCTCGGTTGCTTTCCGCTCGCAATCTCGCTTAATAGCCAATCCATTTGAATCTTATCGTAACCCTCATAAAGCGCCCCACTCGTATCTTTAGGAGCGAATTCTGGTAATTCCTCACGAATATCTCTAGCATAACCTCGAATTACTGCAGCAGCTATACCATATTTTTTTTCAAATTCTCCTGTCCGCATCATAAAACCTCCGAAGAACTATTTATAAACGTCAATTATACGTTCATTCAAAGGATTGCCGTAAATATTAGATTTTAAACGTCACTCAGACGATTCGATTCAACCAACCATCCGCTTAAACGATTCTCAATGCGTCTGACAGCGTAAAAAGTCGGCTTGTTTTAAAAATGATATCCGTAAATAGCGAACACCAGAAAACGGCATATGAAAAACGGGTGGCTTGGGGGCGCGAGACTTCCGACAAATTTTAATGATTAAACGAACGAACGTTCTAATTATTGATGAATAAGAAGTGTATAAATATCCGTTTTCAACTTCCCATAAGCTACATTATGGTAACTAGATAAGTGTTAAAGCATTGATATAACAACGTTTTGTAACTTCACGCAAAATAAGTGTATGCAATATCTTATACATACGATATAGATTCAATGTTTACACATACTTACGTTTAGTAATCGAACAGTGCGTTCGTCATTCGCTGCATAAAATACTGCATAATCCAACGTCGTAAATGTACCTAAATACAGGAACATCCGTTCTATTATCAGATAACTATTTGTTTTCAAGGTAGCGCGTCCGCCAGCGCCTTCTGCCCGATGTTTTCTCGTATTTCGGAATCAAACGGAATCATAACGCTCTTTCAACGCATAAAAAAAGAGCGAAGCCAGCACGTAGCCAACTCCGCATTTATAATACTTTAACGCACTAAAACGTTGATATATCGCCTTTTAATATCGATTTTTAATATTCGCTAATCGAGCTGCAACTGCGTCTGGATCCGCATTAGGCGCTTTAATCTCGACTTCCGCCTTGTCAACCAGCATACCCATCGTTTGCATGTATAGTTTCATCATCGAGGCATTGCCCGCCTCACATTCGTTAACAAGCGCCTGCATAACGCGTGTACGATTATCTGCTAAATACGTATCTGTTACCGCTGTCTTATATTCTAACATCGCAGGCAACTGTCTCCATTTACGTAATGTCCGGTCAGATACACCAACTTCCTTTGCAATTTCAACGTAAGAACGACGCTTACCTTTCGGCAATAGGTCGTTTTCATAAATCAACTCAGCAGCCTTCGCTTGGTCAACCGTCAGTTCCTTCAAAATTTCGTCTAGTTTTCGTGCCATTTAATTAGCTCCTTTCGTTTGTCAGCGTAGTATTTATCATAATTTCCGTCATAGTCGCCTTTATAAACATCTTCGTAAAAAACAGAATATGGTACTTCCTCGATGGTACTTACGATCATATCCGCAAGGTTAGCGTAGTGCATTCTACTGTCACCATTAGTCGCGATACGTAATAAAACGGCTATGCTCGTACATGTAGCGCCTAAGACAATATCATTCGCTTCTCTCGCTACTTTTAAAATATCTAACCAATTATTAACTTGTTCTAGTTCGCCCAATGGTACGATTTCCTTCGCTGTTAAAACTAATTCTACGTAGTCTGATAAAAACTGCTTTATATCTACTAAATTACGTTTATATGCCTGTTCTGCCCAAACGTCACTGACCGGCGGGAACGGTATTTTACAATAACCTCGCTCCATATCTGCCCCATCAATCTCACCTTGTAAGCGCTCAATGTCCGCTTTTAATTCTTCCATAGTTGGTGATCGTTTCATTCCATCACTCCTCGTTCGTTTTATTAGAAAAGGCAAGCATGCTGTATAAGCCGACTGCCTGCCTTCGTTTGTTTATTCGTCTGATAAAGATAATAAAAAGAGCAGCTGTTGACTTTCTACCTCGTAGATTAGCACCCGAGCGCCTACTTTCAGCTTATTGTCATGCTCGATTGTCACACGCTGACCGTTTATTGTAACGGTTTCACTGTATGGCTTTAGTTGCGGATTGCATATGATAATTTCGTCACCAATGTCGATGGTATAGGCATCAATACGGACTTTAAAGTTAGGGTGTTCGCTAACGACCGTTGCTTGGTGGATAGTGCCTCCAGGATTATAGCCCATAAATTGAATGACATTTAATAAGCGGGTAACACCATCACCTTCTCTGACTATTTCCGGTTTAAATACACTCACCAGGACCCACCTCGTTTCTGTAAAATACCCGATACTAATTGGTCAGCAATTTTACGGATGTCAGCTTCTTCGCGGATTGTTACTCCATTCATCGTAATATTGATATCTCCGAAACCACCGTTTCCACCATCGCCGCCTTGCGAAAATTCCTTGTTCTCTCTCGCAGTCATAACGCGTTCACCTTTATGGAGTCTCGCATAATACCCGTCATATGGCACGTTGTCCAAGCCATGATAGTTCGATTTTGCGGACGATCCCTTACCGCTGCCAGCGCCAATAGCGTTTCCTATGAACGAGACTGTAGAGCTAACGCCTTTTGTAATCCAGCTCGGTAATTTGACTTTGCCGATATAACCAATAAAGTCTTTTACGTATCCGTAAGCCGTGTTTATCCATCCACTCAGCGTTTCGAACCAACCTTGTACAGTCGATAATACTCCGGAAAACGTTTCAAACGCATTTTTGACGCCGGTTAAAATGAAGTCGACAAGTGGCGCTAAGATATTGTCCCACATCCATTTCATCACTGCGGATAACGCTTCGAACCCTAAAGAAAGTGCAGTAAGAATCGGTTGTGCTATCGACCATAAAGTCGAAAATAATTGCGCTAAGAACGAAATTGCCGGTGCAATTACGTTGTTAAAAACGATCATCGCTACATCTCCGACAATTTGAATATAATTCCATAGACTGCTCAGAATTGGCTCAATTATCAGCCATGCATTTGATAGTATGTCGGATATTGTGGTCCATGCCGTAGTAAACGCAGTTTTCAGTTGCTCAAAAATCGGAGCAAATTGCGTTATCTTTTCGGTAATGAACGACTTTACTTCCTCGAATTTAGACTTGAGCGTTTCAAACGAACCCTCGCCAAAAATTTCGTTGAATACACCACCAAATCCGCCATTCTTAAATGCATTCATCAGTTCCGATATTTTCGTTTTAATTCCGTCAATAACCGCATTTACTTTAGTAGCGATATCCGGAGGAAACAGTGCACTTACTAAGCCATTCGAACCGCCGTTTTTAAACGCAGACCACAGCGTTTTTACCTTCGATACAATACCGCCTATGACTTCTTGTGCAGGACCTAACTTACCTAGGATGTTAGAGGCAAATTCAGCAACCTTGTCCGTTAGTACTCCAAACCAAGGTGTAAGCTCAGCTAATACGCTAGAAAGCTTATTAAATACATTAAGCAAGACTGTTCCAAGCGGTGCTAGCGCCTTCACAACATCCACAACTACTGACCAAACGTTACTTAGAATGTCTAGGATTGCTGATCCGTTTGTTTTCGCATACTCTATGAAACTTTGGAATCCTTTTGACCCACTTAAACTCGCTGACCACTGCTTAAATTTCTGTGTCATGCCGACGAGTCCGTTTTCAACGCTGGCTCCAAGCGGTGCAAAAGATTTGAACAAATTAAAGATGCCGGAGAATGTATTTCCGGTGATAGTTAAAAAGTTTTTGAGACTTTTTGCTGCGTAGATGTTTAGCCAATCAAAGAACTCTTTCAATCCACCGCCATCAATGGATTTATTAAAGCCTTGCATCAGTTCAACAACTACGCCAGATACTTTTTTGATGGTCGGTTCTAATCCGTTTAATATCTTCTGCGTAATTTGTAATCCTGAGCTGAAGGCTGCAAATACAGGTTCCTCGAATTTCTTTGTAAATCCGCCCCAGAACTCTTTGAACTTCTGCAAATCCTTTAGCGCGCCTTGTTGCGCTTTGCTCATATCAGCATATAGCGCGGCCAACTCTTTCTGCGCAGCGATTTTCTCCTTGGCGCTATCTGCCTTCGCGAGTTTTTCTTCGATTTTCTCTACTTCCTTAGATGCCTCGAATATGTCGCCTAGCGACGAAACGGCAACTGCCCCGAATGCCGCGGCGCCAAGAGCAGCTGCAGTAAACGACGCTGACAGCGCACCTATTCCGGCAACAGCAGGTCCCGTAGCAGCTCCTAAACTCGAGATTCCGGTCGTCAATAGTGATGTTTTCTTTGCCACGTTAGCGATGGATGATCCCATCTCGCTTATACTTTCGCTAGTTGTTCGACTTACACGGTTCATACTGTCCATCATCTGTATAATACGGCGTAGTTTATTCGAGCCACGGTCGCGAACCTGGAATACGGCTGTTAAATTAACGGCCATTAATAATCACGTTCCCTACGCTGCGCAAGTCTTTTTAATCGTCCTAACTCTTTAGCGACTTCATTACCGTGCTTACGCGTCCGTTTTGCGTCTGATTGCTTTCCGCTGGTGCCGTATCTAATCGCAGCACTTACCGTCATAATTACTAATCGCCTTAAATTTCTGTGGACATCTAACTGAGTCGCTTTTACTTCTGTTTCAAGCGCTTTTAACTTCGGCAACATCGCCTCACGCTTACTTGCATCTGCGGTTAATAAAGAACCGGCTAATACTGTGGCATTTGTTAAAATTTCTACTTCACTATCTGCGTTATTCATTTCTCGCGTCCCCTTCCTCTTTGCATATAAAAAGCCCTCAACCGCACACGGCGGTCAAAGGCTAGTTAAATTTGTTAATTATTCATCGATTATTGGCGAATTACACCCCCGTCAGCGGATGCTTCGGCAACAACTCCTGTTGGTTGTGTACCTGTTTTTCCGATTACGCCAGCTTTATAAGCAGATAATCCGAATGAGTTAGATACTCCTGAATTTATCTCACTATAAATAGTAGAGCATAACTCAGAATAAATAGCGGCATTCTTATTTGAGAATTCAGAAGAATAAATACGACCTTTAGTGCTCAAGTAATGTATACCATTAAACGTAGATGGAGTATCGTCTTTAATATACTGCACATGCACATTATTAGAATAAGTCGCTAATACAGTGTGAGCGTTAACTGATACGCATTTGAGACCTCTCAATACAACAGGAACTTGAACACGATTGACAACGATATTATTAACAATGTGCGTATTGGTAGAAGTAGTATTACCACTTACAGTAATAGTTCCCGACCCTATATAACCGTCTAAAGTAATTGTCTCATTATACGAGCCTTCTGCGATATTTATAATTATATTATGATTCACCACTTGAGGAATTAAGCTAATTGCTTTTGCCGTAGTTTTAAAAGCTGTATTAACTGTCAACCCATCATTTGAATCACTGCCCGCTGACGCATTTACATAATAAGATTTACTAGCTTTAGTTTTCGTAACGGCTTCGGACAAATGCTCATTAACTGTTGTTTGAATTTCCGCAACCTTATCGTCCACATATTTACGACTAGCAACGATAACATTCGGATCAATCTTCAACGTAACACTATCGGCATTACTAACTTCGATAATCGTGCGCATTACTAAATCCATCGTTGAACCGTCGCTAGCTACCGGCTTGTACGTATCAGGATAGTTACCAATCGCAATCATATCGCCTACTTCGTCGTATAACGCCACTTCTCGCAAAGTAAATCCGCCAACTGTCGCGGGCAATATCGCCTCAACGACAATCCAATTCGGATTAGCCGTGTCAATAGCGATACCTGAGATGCTGCCTCGCCATTTCTCCTTTTTGAGCGCTGTTTCGTTCCCTGTAGGCGGATAATTCGTTCCATTCGAGTCACCTACCGCAATGTGCGATATTGCAACCTTGCTTTGCGTTAATTGTGCGTTAGCTACCTTCGCCAGTCCTACAGGCGTTAGTAGTGTGTAAAATACATTCATTTTTATAGCCTCCGATTGTTTAGTTTTTGAACATAGAAAAGGCGGAACTAAGTCCGCCATGATTACGTTTTATTCTGCTTGTTCTGTTTCATGTTCTTGTTGCGCAGCTCGTTTAACGTTTGCGTATAAAACACGCGAACTCAGCGAACCAATTGCACTTGCGACTTGTAATGCTATTGCTACGTCCTGTTGTTGAATTGTACCGTCTTGCAATTTCTGCTTTAAGCCAAATTCTAAAGCTCGGAAATTAGTGCCTTTACCCTTCGCTTGCTGTGCTTGCAATGCTTCTACTTGTTCGTTATATTTACTCATAATTATTTCGCTCCTTTAGTTTTTGTTGATACTTCTGCGATATATACAAAATCGTTGGGTTTATGGCCGTTTGTAAATAAACTAATCTGATTGATTACTTCACGCACTCCACCTATAGCCCCTTGTCTACCCATAACTTTCGCCGAGCTTGTAGGATGTTCTGCCTGCGAAATCTCGCTCGTTTTACCTTGTGAACGATTTGCTCTAGAGATTTCAGCTATTTCCTCACGTAAATATCCGTAAGCATCTTCACCATCGCGGTGATCGATAATACAGCTAATCAACAAATCCCTCGCCATTTTTAATTTTGCATCGACAATTGGTTCATACTCCGCCCTAACTTTTGGTACAAATACATTTCGATACTCATCTACTACGTCTACAGACGAAATCTTACCTTCAGGCATAGCCGCATGTGCTAAACGCGCATCACGCTCCCGACGTACAACAACCTCTTTCTGTAGTGCAATATCATCGTCAATTTTAGCGAGTTGCTCAGTTGCATCCGTGCCTTGTTTAATGCTTTCTGTAAACGTATATTCGTACTGTGTCTGTAATTCTCTTAAACGTGCGCGAGCACTTTCTAAGTCTGTTTGAAACTGCTGGTGTTTCGCTGCTCGTTCAGCGCCTTCTTCTTTGTAATCTTGTAATAATTTAAATTCGTGTGCCTTAATTGTCATCTAGTTTTAGCCCCTTTGTTTTTAGTTTTTGGATAATCTTTTCTAGCTTGTTGATGCACCACAATCGCCATGTCGGAATAACAGGCGTTGGCTGCTCGTTTTGCTTGTCCAACTCGAATAATTCGACTAACATTTCCTCGTTATGAGTAATCTGCTCACGCGTCCCTTCGACTTCACGCCGATAAATCACCGGACACTGAGCGCTCATTAATTCTCGATACAACTCTTGGCTATCCGTCTGCAGCTCGTTTATTTCATACGCATACAAATCATCTAGCAAGTCGATAAAATCGTCATAAGGCTTTGAGATTTCGCCAATTAAATTGGATATGCCGCGTTCATCCGTTTGATAAATTAATAGTGAAATGAACGGAATATCTCGCAAATTGACGATTGATAGTAAGGCAAAGCGCATTAGCGTCACTCCTTTCCGCATGACCGTGTAGGGTAATAGATTTAGTCAATTCTTTCGATACTAGCGTTTTAAAATATATCCTCGACTTATCTATTAGGAACGCTCATAATCGCCGTTTTTGAGCCGTTTTAGTACATTTTTAAGACCCCGATGTAAATTATCGGGAATCTTGAATTGCACCGCCTGCAACTTTCCTTTACGGTCTGTGTACGTAGCCATAACTTTATAGCCTTTTCGTTGTTTTAATCGTCGAATAGCCTCGTTATGTCCCGCGCCAACGTATAAAATGAAAAAGCCCGGTATGCGCCAGGCTTCGAAATCTCGGTTATTAGACAGCGGATTGCACCGCCTTTTGTTTCGCCTCATTGCGTCGCACCTCTGCAGCCTCATCGCGTAGGTGTCCTATCATCTGCTCAACTTCAATGTCGGTCAGTTTCCGGCCAATAAGACCGCCGATAAAACGCTGAACGAACGGTCGTAATAGTTCCGGTTTGAATCGCTCAGGATATTTATCGAATGCTTCTATTGCAAATAAATCATGCTTTGTACTATTGCAAGACCTACACGCAGGCAAGACATTTACCTCGATATTAACCCCACCATAACTGCTCGATTGCGGGTATACGTGGTCGCAAGTGGCAACTACACTACCATCAGTAAAGTCACAACCACAATATACACATGCTTCCGTCAAAATGGTTTCAATATATGCAGCACTTACCATCGGTTTAGTTTGTCCGGCTTTAATGGAGTATGCGTAAGCACGCTGTCGAGCGTATTCACCGTTCTTCCTTCTATGTTGCTTCCTGCACTCGTTACAGATATTCTGACGCCCTGTTTTACTCTTTGCATCACGGCGGAATAGCTCAATTGCTTTTGTCTCATTACAGATGCGGCAAGTAAGTTCTTTACACATGGCGCTCACCTACTTCCATAGCAAGCGCAAGTCTTGTTTCGATGTAAGCTATTTTTGCGATTAATTGAAGGTATTCTAATGCCATTTCTTATCTGCTCCTTTTCATTTCAAATGTTTATATTTACGCTACGTACTCGATCGTGACATCGAGATTTTGTCGCGCAATTACCATCTTCAAGTGGTTCAATAAAGCTGCGTTCGGATTCTGCTGAGTTGCATTGTATTCGTCAACAAGTGGTCTGCTGTTCGTTTGAATGTGTAAAGCTACGTCCTTTAACGGTTGCAGCACACGAATGAGCGATTTAAATGCTGGATAAACTGCATTGCTCTGAGTAAAAGTTTCGGCATAAATGCTCCCTTCTGAGATTTCAATCTGTACGTCATACTCTGCGACGTCAATTTGTGTAATAGTTTGCTTTAGCTTCATTTCTAATCTCCTCCAAATTGATTAAATTGTGTTCTTATTGCTTGTAACTGCTCACCATTTCCGCCAAATACTACGCGTGGGTTTACTGTGATTCCTTTTTGACGACGGTCATTCGTGTTTTCGAAGAATCCAAACACTACTTTGCCGTCAATTTTCACGCGATTCATCGTCATTTTCAGCTTTGCAGCGTTCGCATATCCTAGTAACTCTGCTAAACTTTCAATATTCATCGGTTGTAATCGCTCTGAATCCGTTTCATCTGGATTGTGGCAAACGATATTTGTCTCGAAATTTAAAAACGGCAATACCGAGTAGACTAGCGCAAGCTGTCCAACCGTTCTGCCGTTTGATAAATCGTATAAATCACGTACTGTTTTCTTAAACATTCGTGTATGTTGTAAATCCGTTGTGTGTGATTGAATTGACTTAATGTTTCCTCTGAAAAAGACGGTAGGATTCATGTATAGCGCTCCTCCCGACTCTGAAATGATACCTTCCTGGCAATAACGACTGAATAGTTCACGAGCACGTTTTCTACTAAGCCCCGTCAACTTTTCAAAGCCTTCACGACTGATTACCTTGCCGTTATCGTATTGCAATCGCCCGGTGTTCCATGCGATATATGTTCCCAGGTACATTAATCGAGCGATGTCAGCGTTATTTAATGAAGGGAAACGTTCAATTATTGTTCGTGACTGCTGAAAGAAGGCGAATACAAAACCTCCGTTTTCTTCTTCGTGGGAGCCTAATGCCTGAATTGATTCAATAGCACGATACTTGGTTTCTGTCATTTTTGGTACTAAGTCATGAGTGAAAAGATCGCCTAAGTATTCTCCGGTTTCTAAGCTGTAAGGCTTGCCGTCTTTTACTACGTAGTTTTGTTTTTGTGCGATAGCCTTACGTCGTGTCGTTGGGTTTAATTGTACTAATTGTTTGCCTGTTGATAATGCTGTCATGTCATATCTTCTCCTTTTCTGATTCCGTTTTATTTTTGTAAAGCGTCGGCTAGTTCGCCTAGTTCAGCTATAACCTTCGCCAAATGCTGCCGTGATTCATTGAATTTTTGAAGCGCTTTGCTTGCGACCATTGGTGTGAGGCGACGGTCGCCGCGTTCAATCGAGCTTAGCATCGTCGTTGAAATACCTAGTTCCTTCGACAATTCGCTCTGTGTTAATCCTAGTGCCTCACGATAATACTTGATTTGATCTGCGTTTAATTTTGACATTTCCTCACCACCTCTAAAATTGTTGTGTAAATTCCTCAACTGCTTTGCAAAATAAAAAAAAGCCGCCCGAATGGACCGCTTGAATTTATGTTATTTACTTCCTCTATAAGGTAAGGCGCAAAACATGGTAGTTGTGTGCATGCCCAACAAAAACTTTTTACTTGTTTTATCCTTCTCGGCACATGATAGTAATACGCTATTTTGTGACTCTTTTTTTAATACGAGATAACATTTTCCTTAAATTTTCATAAGTTATATCTATTTTTTCAGCAGCATAATTGCGTGTGATTACTACACTGCCGGACCTAGTACAACTATAGTTAGTAAAATCAATTACAGCTTTATCCTGTTCTATTACTTCATACAGCTTGTCTATGGCTACACGTTGCGATTTAGTAAGTTTATGAACATTGCACTCCGTAAGTTGCGGTAAAATCGCTCTGTATGTATCCTCTGGGAATTTTAACGTAACATGCATCGGCTTTAGCGTGTCGTACCTATCTTTACGGTAAATACGTCTTTTTCCATTCCGTTCCAATTCTAACTCACCGAATCTAGTAGAGAACGCAGTATTTACATATTTAACAATCTCGCGCTCTGTTCGTGAAGCATCTACGTATTTTAATGCTCGCTCTAACGCTTCTAGTGTATTTGCTTCTACCTTGCGCTCCATCTCCGCTAATTTATCGGATTGCTCCAATATGATAGCCTCGTACTTTCTAAAATACTGAATGAACGTGGCGTAATCGCTGCCAAAAACCTCCGAATCGATACGTGGTAGCAGTTCGCGCAAGTTTTCGATTAGTTCTGGCGTCAGTCTATAGTAATACTGCCATTCGTCCTGCTGAATGATTTCGCCTTTGAAATCAATTCCATAATCAATCGCTAATACGGATAGTATTCGGCTAAATTCTTTTGTTATGAGATTTTGGCGCTCACCTCGATATTTAGACAAAGCAAAGTCATTTAGAACCCTAATATGGTATGAAATATAATACTCATGGCGCGGCAACTTAATTGTTACCTTCAACTTATCTCCAACTTGCATATGCTGACGTGTTGGATCATTCATAAAATCGAAAGTAGTTCCGTAGATAATTTCATCAATTATTAATCTGTCGCCAGTCTTTTGGTAGTTAATAACTCGTTCTCTGAAATCTGTTGTCATGTCATATCTGCTCCTTTTCTTCTCCTCAAAAATTACCTGCCTTTTACGTCCCAAAATCGTAGAATTACCTGCCTTTTACGTCCCGATGAATACCGTCGCAATAACACAATATGTAGTTATCTATGTTGTTAAAA
Organism: Lysinibacillus sp. TE18511; assembly: GCF_054062295.1. Lineage (NCBI taxonomy): Bacteria > Bacillati > Bacillota > Bacilli > Caryophanales > Bacillaceae > Lysinibacillus > Lysinibacillus sp. TE18511. The sequence goes on along the minus strand of NZ_JBSSFD010000009.1, from coordinate 26,233 downwards.
TGCTGTAAAAGGCATATATATTGTATGTTTAGCCACTTAGAATGAACATCTTGTCTATCTTATCAGTAGTATTACGAAAGGATTTCGCCCAATATCAACAGTAACGATAAAGGTTCCGTTTGGTTGGAACAACCATTTAAAACCTTTGCGTCCTTATTTTGCAAAGAACGCAAAATAAGTCCGCGTCTATCTATTACATTGATATTATTACAATCGCTAGATATCATCAATAATGTAATGAGACGGAGGCTTTAGCTGACGTAGAGGATTTGCGTTAGCAAAGACTCGTAATATCTTTTATCTTCTTAAACGTTTGTTTCGTCAAGGTTACTTTAAACAATTATACCAAAGTGGAATTTTAAATTTCATCGCTATATTGAATGAATATCTGAAACATATTGTTTAAAGAAAAAAAGGAGTAATTCCTACGCAAAAGGTTAATCACTCCTAACTATGAAATCTATTGAAGTTTTGAAATGAAGAGTGTTTTTATATCTCTAGACAATAGGACTTAACATTTTAAGGAGAATAGAAGCATTTACGTTTATTTGTGTGCCTCCTGCTAAAGTTTGAAGAATTACTGCAGCGGCAGAAGAGTGATTCTTAAGTGTAAGAATACCGCCGGATGGTATAGAAATTATTACCTGACCTGTGTTTTGTTGAGTACCAGCTCCTGAACCATAGACTGCTTGTGTAACCGGATTACCATTTAAATATAGTGTGAATTGGCAATCTTCAACACCTGATACGATGAAAGTAACCTCGTAGATTCCCGGTGTGGTAACAAAAATTTGAGAGGTTCCTGGTACATGCGTAATACCCGGTGTAACTATACCTGTTGAATCAAAAATAATATCTGCCTCTACAGCTACAGTTTCAGGACCTAGATTATATATATAACCATATTCGCAAAGACCGCTACATGCTGTTGGTATTACAGGAGGAATAGAGCCCGTAATTCCACAGAGATCGACTGCTGTGAATGGTCCTATTTGGCTTCCACATAAACAGGAACGTTTATTACAGTTACTACAGTTATCCATTTTTTCACCTCCATTTGTAGTATTTTATTCGTGTGATAAATAGAGCAAAGGGCAATAGGCTATATTCAATTAATAATTTAGACATCATTACCGATATTATATTTCACATAAATTGGTAATACAGTTTAAATAATTTATATAAAGGTTACTGAACATTTTGCCTAGCTTATTTGGCTACCGTTGGCGCGATAGCCTTTCCCTAAAATCTGTTGGCGCTGACTCTAGCGTATTTATTGCCCGTAATGTTGGCGCAAAACGGACGACTCAACTCGTTGGCGCGAGTGAGTTTACTAATAACATTTCACCTAATATATCGTCCAAGGTCAATTAGAAGTCGTTATTACTTCCTCTAACGTTAACGTCATTTTAAAATCTCTTTTCCAGCGTCTGCTAACTTTCTTACGAGTGTTTACTGACGTTTCAATCTCCCCTGTTACATTACGTAGTGGGTTTAAAACCGCATCCAAGCGAGCCATTTCATCCTTCACTACCCTGCGCTTTTTAAGCGTTTCATGTAATTGCGTAACAAAGCTTAACGAGAATTCTTCCGAAGGATCGATTCCTTCTAAGTCGTGATACATACTACTAATATACTTATCTAGACGAGACAACTCTTTAGTTAATATGCCTCGCTGGTTGTTTAATTCCGACAATAATCCGTTAAATTTTGAATGGTACTCGCACATATTAACTCCTCCAATCGTTAATTCAGGTACAAATGACGTCATCCGGAGCAAACTACGGTGGAACACCTGTAGTAAACTCCGTATAACATCGAAATTTACCGATTGCACCGGACTTTTACACATTAAACTCCGTAGCGAACCTATGAAACTAATCGATCAACTTGCCCCAATGCCAGGAGCAGTTGCTCTGCCGTGTAGTCGTTGAGGTTACCTATGATATTAGCTAATTCTGCTGTATAAACTAGATTGATGTCCTGGTCATTAATCATTAACGTAGCCTCACATTCATCTGCGCAAGTAATTAGCTGCACACCTTCCATTAATTGCGTTGTTACCATTGTCACTGAGTAGTTGTCGTCTAAAGTTACGTGTTCAATTGTTTGATTCATCTGTAAAACCTCCTTTTGTTGTTTTAACTCCTAAATACAGAATAACATAATTACAGAAAGCTGTAAATACGTAATTACACAAAACGTTGTAAAAGTTTTTAGCGCAGTTTATACTTATAATAAAAACCGAGGTGCACAGTATGATAAAGTTAACAATAGAACAAGCTGCGACTGCTCGTGGCATCCAATCACAAAAGGAGTTACGCGCTGTTGTGTTAGAGAAAACAGGGGTCGACTTACGTCCTGCAACGATAAGTGATATGTATCGAAACAACAAGACTCAAATAAACCGAGATCATTTAGAGACTATAATGCAAGCGTTAGGTACAACCGACTTCAACGAGGTTTTAACAATAGATGGAAACAAAAAAGACGACGCCGAATAGTGGCAATCGTCTTTCTTTTTATTTGCTTTTCTTTTTCTTCTTCTTTTTCGGAGTAGTAGGCCATCCGTACTTCTCCGTCTGTTTACGAACGCCCTCCGCAAACTTGTCCAGCTTTTCTTTGTTGTACATCGGTAAATCACCGTCCTTTTTCCACTTTTTTTACTGATATGTAGTCTTTCACTTAAATATGCTTCAGGTCTAGTAGGATAGCCATGCATTTTTAGTGGTTTGACCTAAAATTGTATTTAATTTAAAATATTGGAATAACAGTATATTAATAAGGAGATAGATTATATGGAAAAACCGTGGTATAAACGCTGGCAAGTATGGTTAGGAGTGGTTGTCGCATTAGGACTACTAGGCGCAATATTACCTGAGCCACCAGAAAATAAGAAAGTAGTAGATAGCCAAGCTAAAGAAGAAGTCGTTAAGGATGCTTCCGAAGAAAAGACTCAGACGAATACGCCCGAAACTAAGCCGGAACCAGTCGAAATTAAACCGTTAACAAAAGATGAAGTATTAAGTAAATTCGAGGTTGATAGCGATATTAAACCGTACATTGACGGACAATTTACGTTTGACGGTAATCGGTCGGATACAGCTGATTATTATGCTCTAGCTGACACTGATAAATATCGCAATGCAAGCGTTATATTTAAGGATGGTCAAATTGCGAAGGTTAAACTTATACCTGCTGAAAATCAAGACGTCGGCAAACTTTTCGAAGAGTTTGGCATTACTGAGGAACCACGTAAACTAAGTGGATATGCCGGAGCATACGAAGTCGCACTAATCCCGATGTATTGGTCGCAGAATATTGAAAGGTATCCATTCGAATTAGATTAAACAATGAATTTCATATTGACTTGTCCTCGACGCTCTATGTATTTATTTTGATATTTTAGTAGTTTTACGCTTGACAGTATTTTAGGCTTTCCGCCATCATGGAGCCGGCAACATGGACAACGGCTTGGACGCAGTTCGTCTGCCTACACGCTGATAGTACGAAATAGTAGACGTAGTTATCAGTCATGTAAGACAGACGAACGCAATTTACATGGATCAGTTTAACTATGGTATCCGTATTGTATCGCCGTATGTATTCGCGAGTATTTCTACTCAACGTGTCTACTATCTACTTCTGCCCCCGATAGCCGTTAAATCCCGTATAAGTGCCTTACACTTACCGCGAACACATATCCGACTAACTGCGGAACTCTGCGACATATTTAACGAGTGACACGTCCTACAACGCCCGTAAGCGTTCAGACCTTCCACTCCTGACCGTACAATGCCCGTCAGCGGCATTCAGACACAAAGCGCACATACGGCGACGCTTATAGCGTGTCCTAGACTTAGTTATTGCATCGGTTAAGTCGTAACCTATCGAGGTTAGATTATCGTCGTATTATTCGGCAACCCACGACGCTACTGCTAAAAAAGGGTGCACTTAATAGAAGTTGCATCATCGAATTTTTTTCGATATAATGAACCCTAAGTAAACGCTATTGCTGGCAGGCAATTTTTAGCGTAGATATTAAGTTAGAAGTCGTTAGTGTTGTCTCACTAGCGACTTTTCCTGTTTAAATGTTCAAGTTTTCAAGTGGACTATGCTGTCTGTACTTCTTCATTACTTCCTTATCCGCGAAATCAAGATAGATTTGAGCAGTAATATCAACGTGGGCATGTCCCAACAATCGAGATAACGTTGCTAAATCACCGCCATTAACCAAATATCTTTTGGCAAAATTATTTCTAAGTAAGTGTGGAGTCACCTGTAACCCTACATCTTTACTGCGGAGTCTAAATGATCGCTCGACTCCCTCGATCCGTAATTTAGTTCCTCTATTCGTCGGAAAGACATATGTGCTATCTGAATATCGATCCTTGTACGCTAGCCATGACCTAAGATGTTTGCGCGTCTTTTCTGAGTAGTAAACGAAACGTTGCTTACTGTTTTTCGTCTTTCGCAATAACAACGCATTGCCTCGCAAGTCAATATCAGATACTACAACTTCCAACAATTCTCCTATTCTAGCACCAGTATCAAAGATTAATCGCGCAATTACCCAATCGCGGTATTGATCGAATTTCGTAACGTCGAAAGATCGGAAAAACTGTTTTAATTCATTATCTTCGAGCATAACTTTGGCTTTTCGCTCAGGCTTAACATTCTTTAAATCCTTCAAAGGATTGCTGCGAATAAGTTGTTCTGAATATAAATGCGAATAAAATGCTTTTATGTTACGTACATAATTCGCTATTGTCGTTTTACTCACAGGCTTACCAAAATCGCCACGTCGTTCTGGGTAGTTTACAGGCGTTTCACCAGCGCTTACCTCGAACTTTCCTCTTTCTTCGATTGAACGGATATAGGCTCGTACATGCTCTGCCTTGACGCTTTTAACGTCATCTATTTCGAAGTTATCTAAGAGATACCTCGCGAAGAGTCTAAGCGTTTGTTCATACGATTTTAGCGTTTTAGATGAAAGACCTTTTGCGGAACAATCCAGCATATAACGGTCAATTTCGATTAAAAACGGACTTATAGACATAAAAAAATACGCCCCCTCAAACAGTCGGTGCAAACTGTCTAAAAAGGCGTTATAATTATCGCTATATAAGCGTTATCTAATTTAGATTTATCGGTCATTCTCCGCTAAGCCACACGCTACAAACCTTGATATAACGGGTTTAACTAGCCATCATGTCGATGCGAATCTTGTCCGCAATCATGGCAATAAATTCACTATTTGTCGGCTTCGACTTTAAATGATGTACTGTATAACCAAACATCGACGAAATCGATTCATAATTGCCACGATTCCATGCGACCTCAATGGCATGACGAATCGCGCGTTCAACTCGTGATGGAGTTGTATTGAATTTTTTAGCGATTTCTGGATATAAAATTTTCGTCACAGAGCCTAATAACTCGATATCTTCGAACACCATCTGAATAGCCTCTCGCAAATAAGAGTATCCTTTAATATGCGCAGGAACGCCGATTTCCTTAATAATAGCTGTGATCGTGCTATCCAATTGATGTTGATTTAATTTTTGAGGTGCTGCCGGTTGTAAAACACTTGTCTTTTTCGGAAGTGTTGCCTTCTGTCCTGCACAGTTTAAAATCTTTTGAACCAATTGATCAAATTCAAATGGCTTAAGCATAAAATAGGACGCACCTAAGTCTACAGCTTGTTTCATGACATCTTCTTGACCAAAAGCAGTTAACATGATCACTTGAACAGATGACATTTGTTCATTTTGATACATTGACTCCAATACAGCTAACCCGTCAAGATGCGGCATTATAATATCTAGTAGCAAAATATCCGGTTTAAATTCCTCCAACATTTGCAAACAAACTTTACCATTTGAAGCAGTTGCAATTATTTCAATTTCGGGATGTCCTTGAAAATACTGCTCCATCGTTTTTAATAACTCACGATTATCATCTGCAATCGCTACTTTTACTTTTGTCATTTCAATTCCTCCTCCTGAACTTTGCTTTGAATCACCACAAAGCGTCACACTACCCCTTATGCATTTTTTAGCACACTGTGGAAGTTTCGACATTTTTGTTTTAAAAACCTTTTCGATTTCCAAAAATGAGTATGTAGTCCGATAATTTCTTTTTTTATCGACAAGTTATGATAAATATTAACAAATCGTTGATTGCTACTACTAATTATTTTAGTGAAAAAATTGAGATATAACTACAGTTTTTTTAAAGAATCGCTAATCCCTTCATAAATAAACGAAATACATGGAGAACGAAATAATAAATAGCACTTTCATGAAAGAATGGAGCTGCCATATAATATGGTAGCTCCATTCTTTCATGATGATTTTTTTAACATTTCCGCTACTGTGATTGCTGCGCCTTTTTTAGGTTCCTCCACAAACATATGTGTAACTGCACCTACAAAACGGCCGTCTTGAATGATAGGACTGCCACTCATTCCCTGCAAAATACCACCTGTTTTTTTAATGAGCTTTTCATCAGATACTATGAATTCAAGGCGTTCATTTTCGACCTTTGTTATTTCAATTGTAAAAGTTTCCACCTTACTGCCCTCTATCGCTGTGTAAATTTCAGCTTTCCCTTTCTTTATATCCTTTTCATGCATAATTTCAATTGCTTTAGGCAAACTTTGTTGATAACCGTCTTCCCAACGGCCAAAAATTCCATAAACTGTATTTTTATCTATACTCCCTAATCGTTCCTGATGTTTTTGAATGGAGGATATTTTATAGCCGGGTTGACCAGGTATGCTTTTACGAATTTGTTGAATCGAAGCTAAGAAAATGGAACCAGCATGAAAAACAGGGGCTTCTTGTAAGGTTGAATCCACAATTTGATGACCTAATGCACCGTAATTTTTTGTCTCTGGATCAATGTATGTCAATGTTCCTACTCCATCTGTTTCATCTTTTAAAAATGAAATAACATGTTTTGCTTCTTTCTCCTGTAAATCCAGCGTTATTTCTTTTCCTTCACTTTTTATCGTCCACTTCTGTTGTCCCTGCTGAGCAACAGCTTTTTTGGCATCTGCAAGTGTTTTTACAGAAATATCATTTATTTTTTCAATAACAGCGCCTCCCTTCATCCATTGATTGGAAGCTAATAGCACATCATGCGCTACGAAAACATGTGATAACTGAAGTTGAATTCCAATTGCTTCGCCCATCGGAATTAGCTTTTTGGCGGCAAAAGCCTGTACGGGCATGAACAATAAAACGATGAGCATAGGCAAAATGACAAATTGACGCCAACGACGATACATACGACACCTCCTTTTCATTTTTGTCTTGTTACTATGTGTTGTTGTGGCATTCTTATAAGCGGTAAATATTTGTGCAAAAAGAAAAAAACCAGAAACAACGGAGCTGTCTCTGATTTTCTTCGCTATCTCATTTGTTTTTTTCGTTCATTAGCCATATTTAACAGCTCTGTAGCGTGCTGCAATGTTAGCTCTGTAATTTCTGCTCCAGATATCATCCGGCTTACTTCTTCAATACGTGCATCCGTATCTATTTCCAGCAATGACGTAAATGTTCGATCATGTTCGACTTCTTTTTTAATAAAATAATGATGATCTGCCATCGCAGCCACTTGTGGTAAATGCGAAATACACAAAACTTGAGAGTTGATGGATATTGCTGCAATTTTTTCTGCAATTGCTTGCGCTACACGACCGCTTACACCTGTATCTACCTCATCAAAAATAATAGACGTTATGCCATTAGAGGAAGAGAAAATCGTCTTTAGTGCAAGCATCATACGCGATAACTCTCCACCAGAAGCAATTTTCGGTAAAGATTTTGGTGGCTCTCCTACATTCGTTGAAATATAGAAAATTACTTGGTCTTTACCATTCGCATCAAAATAAGGCAATTCATCAAAATTAACAATAAATTTTGCTTTTTCCATATGTAATTCACGTAGTTCAGCCATAATAGCTTCACTTAAATTATGTGCAGCAGCTTTTCGTACAGTCGAAAGTTCTGCAGCAAGCTCATTTAGCACCGCTTCCATTTTTAGTAATTTTTGTTCTTTTACTTGCAAAATTTCATCGCGATTTAAGAGCTCATTTAGCTCTGTTTTAATTTTATCGTAATACGCTAATATCTCTTCGATTGTTGAACCATATTTGCGCTTCAAATTTTGTAATAAGGCTAAACGTTGCTCCACCTCATTTAAACGTGCAGGATCAAATTCTAATTCGTCTAACACATTTTTAACCTGGTAAGCTGCATCCTGTAACGCATAAAATGCAGTGGTGACAGATTCTGAAGCCTCTTTAAATTGCTCATCAACGTTTGCAGCATCTTCTAAGGCACCCATTGCATTGCCAATCCAATCAAGGCCTTTTGAATCACCTTGAATAGCTTCGTATGCTGCATTTGAACGTTCGAAAATCTTATTGAAATTCATAAGACGGCGACGTTCATCAAGAAGCTCATCTTCCTCGCCAAGCTTTAATTTGGCATCCTCTAGCTCTTTCATTTGGAATTGGTACAAATCAATACGCTGCGCCATTAACTGTTCATCAATCGAAATCGAAGCTAATTCTTTTTTTAGTGAACGATATTCATCATACTGGGAACCGTACAAGTCTTGAATTGGTGTAAGTTGTTCCTCGGCAAAGTGGTCAAGCAAATAGATATGCTGTTTCTCATCCATTAGTTCTTGATTTTCATGTTGTCCATGAATATCGATGAGGCTAGCTCCAATATCACGTAGTACAGACAATGGCACAAGCTTACCGTTTACACGACAAACACTTTTTCCAGAATCATTTAAATCACGGCGCAAAATAATGGTATCTTCTTCAATTTCAATGCCTGCATCTTCAAGTTTCTTATAAACAGGATGCCCAGAACTCGAAATTTGAAATAAACCACCTAATTCAGCCTTTTTAGCTCCATGACGAATAAATTCAGAATTCCCTCGACCGCCAGCAAGTAAATGCACTGCATCTATAATAATTGATTTTCCTGCACCTGTTTCACCTGTTAAAACAGTTAAACCACCTGAGAAGCTAACTGTTAAATCCTCAATAATGGCAAAGTTTCGAATACTAAGCTCTCTTAACACAAAATGTCACCTCTGTATCAAATTACCTTGCTATTTTATAGCATGTCTAATAAGCGATTTTTTGTATTTTCACGCTCATTTTCATCACGACAAATAATTAAAATAGTATCATCTCCAGAAATAGTACCTAAAATTTCTGGCCAATCTAAATGGTCAAGCAGTGACGCAATAGCATTGGCATTACCAGGAAGAGCCTTCATTACTAAAAAGTGAGATGCACCATCAATACTGACAAAAGCATCAGCCAACGCACGATGTAATTTTTGTACAGGATTGAAACGTTGATCTGCCGGCAAACTATATTTATAGCGTCCATCTTGTAATGGTACTTTCACAAGATGAAGTTCTTTTATATCTCGTGATACCGTTGCTTGTGTCACATTATATCCTGCATCCTTTAAAAAATCGACTAAGTCATCTTGTGTTTCAATTTCATGATTGGCAATAATATCCCGAATTCGTATATGTCTTTGTCCTTTATTCATGTTGGTCACCTCTTATAAATAGTTAGTTATTTGTATATTCACACTACCATTTTATACAGTAAAGCACAAGAAAAAACACGGCTCTGTAGACGAGCACGTGTTATTTTAGTGCACTATGCGCTTCTTCAACGAGTGCATTAAAAGCTGTATATGCAGAAATTTCTTCATGATCAATAGGATTCACTAAATGGAATAAAAATTCAATATTCCCCTCTCCTCCTGTAATTGGAGAAAACGAAGCATCCTTAACGACAAAGCCAACCTCCGTTGCCATTGCAGCTGTTTTTTCTAAAACTTCTAGATGTACTTTTTTATCGCGAACAATACCTTTTTTACCGACATTCTCTTTTCCAGCTTCAAACTGAGGCTTTACTAGTGCCATTACATCGCCACCTGGCATTAACAGCGTTTTTAAGACAGGTAAAATCAGCGATAATGAAATAAAGCTGACATCAATTGTTGCAAAGTCTGGTAAGCCTTCTGTTAAATCTGGCGCTGTCGTATAACGGAAATTTGTTTTTTCCATTACGGTTACACGTTCATCAGAGCGAATTTTCCAAGCCAATTGGTTGGAACCAACATCTAATGCATAGCAGTGTCTTGCGCCATGCTGTAAAGCACAGTCTGTAAAACCGCCTGTAGAGGAGCCAATATCGAGCATTAGCTTCCCTTCTACAGACATATCAAAAATTTGTAGTGCCTTTTCTAGCTTTAAGCCACCACGACTAACATATTTTATATCGGAACCTTTTACTTGCAGTGGTGCATCTATTGCTATTTTCTCCCCCGCTTTATCGATGCGAGTTTCATTAGAAAAAACAAGCCCTGCCATAATAGAGCGCTTTGCTTTTTCACGTGTTTCACATAGCCCACGCTCTACAAGTAAAATGTCTACACGTTCTTTCGGATGTTTTGTCATTATTTATTCAAACCTACTTGCTGTTTTTGTTGAAGTAACACTTGCATACGTGCCACTGTATCTTCAGCCGTCATATGAATCTCAGCGAGTAGCTGATCTACATTGCCATGCTCAATAAATTGATCTGGGATACCCATACGATCGATCAGTGCACCTAAATAGCCATGGTCATGGGCGAATTCTAATACTCCGCTACCAAAGCCACCTTGTAGAACTGCTTCTTCAATCGTTAATATTGGTTTACGACTAGATAATAAACGATGGAGCATATCCTCATCCATCGGTTTAATGAAACGAGCATTAACTACTTCTATCTCCACACCTTGCTGTGCTAGCATATTGGCCGCTTCCATTGCCATTGGAATCGTTGTACCAAAGGTTAAAATCGTTGCATCTTTACCTTCACGTAATACTTCCCAGCTGCCAATCGGTAAAGTTATTAGCTCATCATCTAACGGAACACCTACCCCATTACCTCGTGGATAACGTAACGCAATTGGACCGCCATCATAGTCAATAGCTGTTTTTACCATATGCTGACCTTCATTTTCATCCTTTGGCATCATAATTGTCATATTTGGGATATGACGAAGGAAAGCAATATCAAATACACCTTGATGCGTTTCACCATCTGCGCCAACTAAGCCAGCGCGATCAATCCCGATAAAGACATTCATGTTTGGACGAGCGATATCATGCAGTACTTGATCATAGGCACGTTGAAGGAATGTTGAATAAATAGCTAAAAACGGCTTCATTTTTTGTGTTGCTAGACCGGCCGCCATCGTAGCTGCATGTTGTTCAGCAATCCCTACATCAAAGAAACGTTCTGGGAAATCCTTTTGAATTCCTTGTAATTTCGAGCCTACTGGCATTGCAGGAGTTATTGTAACTACTCGTTTATCCTCATGTGCAATTTTGCGGACAGTCTCAGCAATCAAACTACTCCATGCAGGACCTTTTGCTTCTGACTTTACAAAGGCACCATTGTCAATTTTATAAGGGCCTGTACCATGCCAATTACCAATTGTATCTTCTTCAGCAGGTTTATAACCTTTGCCTTTTTTCGTAATAACATGAACGAGCACTGGGCCTTTTACTTTTTTAGCTTGTGATAATGATGCCTCAAGAGCATCGAAATCATGTCCGTCAATCGGTCCTAGATATTTAAAACCTAACTCCTCAAAGAACACACCTGATACCACTAAATATTTTAAGCTATCTTTTAAGCGCTCAGCAGTTGAAGCAAGCTTCCCACCAAGTAAAGGAATCTTATTAATTAGAGATTCCAGTTCTTCTTTTGCTTTTGAATATTCCTTGGCTGTACGAAGTCGTCCTAGTACACCGTGTAACGCTCCGACGTTTGGAGCGATTGACATTTCATTATCATTTAAAATGACAATCATATTTGTTTTGGCATGGCCAATATGGTTTAATGCCTCAAGCGCCATACCGCCAGTTAACGCTCCATCTCCAATAATTGGTATCACGAAATTCTTTTCATTTTTAATATCACGTGCTGCAGCCATACCCATGGCTCCTGACAAAGATGTCGAGCTATGACCTGTTTCCCACTCATCATGTTCACTCTCCACAAGCTTTGGAAAACCACAAAGCCCTTTAAACTGACGTAATGTGTCAAATTGACTCGCACGACCTGTCAAAATTTTGTGCACGTAAGCTTGGTGGCCTACATCCCATAAAAACTTATCTTGCGGACTGTCAAACATTTTATGGAGCATAATCGTTAACTCCACAACACCTAGGTTCGGCCCGATATGACCTCCTGTGACAGAACATTTTTCGATTAAGAAAGTACGAATTTCTTGTGCAAGTTGCTCAAGACCCTTCTTATCTAAGTTTTTTAAAAAGGATGGACTAGTAATTTTATTTAAATCCACCTTTCTCACACACCTTTTCAATAAATTATTCACCGTAATTGTGTTTCCACCATTATAACAGTGTTATCAATATGCTAAAAGTACGAACACTTTACTGTTTGCAAATCGGCAAACGCCCTCACCTATTCTAGCATATTCTTTGCCCTAAACGCCTTGATTTTCTCCTAGTTTTTACGATGAACAATATAGGCTGCAAACTCACGTAATAAGCTGACATCTACTTGTAATTTCTCTAACGCGTTAATGGCGTGCTGATAATGCTCAGCAAGCTTTTCTTTTGCTCCATCTAAAGATAACAGTGCGGGGTATGTGCTTTTATCACTTGCTACATCCTTACCTGCAGTTTTACCTAGTTCTTCTGTAGTTCCCTCAATATCTAAAATATCGTCTTGAATTTGGAAGGCCAGGCCAATATGATGCGCATATTCCTTTAAAATTGTGCGCTCTTCTTGCGTTACATCGGCTAATACAGCTCCAGCTTCAATACTAAATCGTAATAAAGCACCCGTTTTATTAACATGGACATGCTCTAGTTCAGCTAAGTTTAGCTGACGCTTTTCACCTTCCATATCGAGTACTTGACCACCAACCATACCTTCTGCACCCGCTGCTACACTTAAAAGATTGACAAGCTCAATACGTTTTTCAGCTGATACATCCATGCGTGCTAAAATGCCAAATGCAAGTGTATTCAATGCATCCCCTGCAAGTGTCGCTAGTGCTTCACCATATACTTTATGATTTGTCGGCTTACCTCTACGGAAATCATCATTATCCATGCTAGGTAGATCATCATGAATTAACGAATACGTATGAATCATTTCAATAACTGATCCTACCGTTAACCCTTCCTTCAAATTCTTATTATATAGCTCAAGTACAGCCAATACGAAAAGAGGACGAATACGTTTTCCTCCAGCTTTTAATGAATACAGCATCGATTCTTTTAAATCGGCTGGTGCATCAATTTTCTCAACAAGTGCAAACATTTCAGCTTCAACTTGTGGTATGTTGCTTTCAATAAAATGTTTTAATTGCTCGTTCATTTCTTAGTTCTCTCCCTTTAGTGGATCAAATGCTGTAGTCTCACCTGTCTCTTGGACAATTGAAATTAACTGCTCCTCAGCATGCTGCAGCTTGCTATGGCAAAATTGTGATAGCTCCATTCCCTGTTTATATAAATCAATCGCGTTTTCCAATGGCACATCACCTTGCTCTAGCTGGCGGACAATTTCCTCCAGTGCCGTCATGGCTTCTGCGAATGTTTGTTGTTTCTCTGCCACAATTATTCCCCCTCATTATTTGGCAAAATCTTTACCACATCAGCAATAACCTTCCCATCATGGAAGGAAAGTGTTAATTGATCATGCGGCTTTACATCAGCGGATGATTTTAACATTTCATTATCTTTATAAGCTACCGTAAAGCCTCTTGTTAAAATAGCAAGTGGATTCAACGCTTCTAAAGTTCTGACAGTTGCTTCAAATTGTTGTTTTTGCTTCGTTACATAATGTGTTGAAGCACGTGTCAATTGTTGGATGCGTGTTTCTAGCTCCCGTTGATAGAAAGTTAGTGCCTTTTTCGGTGAATGCTGCTCCACCGCACTATGTAATTGTTGGAGCTTTGCAGTTTTCTTCATCACATCAACTTGCATCGCTTTTTGTAACCCCGATTCAAGCTGTGCTAGCTTTTCCGTAAACGGTCGATATAGACGTTCTGGCATCGACAACGGATAAGATTGTTGGAGTTTATTTAGACGCTGCCGTTCAGCCATAAGTTGCGCCCTTACTATTTGATGGAGCTGTGATTTTTGTGTAAGTACACGCTGAAATAAATCCTGTTGATCCGGTACAGCCATTTCAGCGGCGGCTGTTGGTGTCGGTGCACGTAAATCAGCTACGTAATCAGCAATAGTTGTATCGGTTTCATGGCCCACCGCACTAATAATAGGTATTCGACTACCAAAAATAGCTCGCGCGACAATTTCCTCGTTAAAAGCCCATAAATCTTCTATCGATCCACCACCTCGCCCAACGATAAGAACATCACAATTTGCATCAATATTTGCTCGTTCAATATTACGAACAATGTTTGGCGCTGCTTGTGCTCCCTGTACAAGTGTTGGATAGATTACTATTTCAGCAAGTGGATAGCGACGCTTTAACGTTGTACAAATATCTCGAATGGCTGCTCCTGTTGTTGATGTTAACACACCAATTTTTTCGGGGAACCTAGGAATCGGTTGTTTCCAGTCTGGTTTAAAAAGCCCTTCTTTTTGTAACTGCTCTTTCAGTTGGTTAAAGGCAACGAACAAGCTACCAATTCCATCTGGCTGCATTTCCTGTACATATAATTGATATGTACCATAGCCTTCGTAAACGTTTACATCTCCACGGATAAATACTTGCATACCTTCCTTTGGTTCAAACGCTAATTTTGTAGCTGCTGTTTTAAACATTGTAGCCGCAATTCGCGCTCCATCATCCTTTAGAGTAAAGTAGATATGCCCTGATTGATGAATCTTGACATTCGAAAGTTCTCCCTTTACGTAGACTTCACGTAAATGTGGATCAGCATCAAATTTTCTTTTAATATATTTCGTTAATGCTTTCACTGTTAAATAAGAAGCGGATGTCATTTTTTCGGCTCCTTTACTAAAATCAAGTTTTTCACAAAACTACAACTATCATAACATTTTTTATTGCACCTGACGTGCCAAAATGCAGTTTTTGCTAGAAAATACGACTGTCTTTCATACTATTGAAAATCTTACTATAACATATCTATTGAATAGAGGCCTTAATATAACTTCTTTAAAATGGCTCATCACCATAACGTGTGGTTGATTTTCGTTCCGACTGGGCGTTTTCCTGGGACAAAGTTATGAGACCTTCATATTGTTATTAATACTATTATGTCAATGAAATTAAGATGTCATATTAAATAAAATATAGATATCTCCGGCAAAATGAGGGGTTGATTTTACTTAACATGTATCTTCTGACATGATGCAAAAATTCACAAATAGACAAATAAAAAAACCATCTCAATAAAAATTGAGATGGCTATTAGCAAACTTATGAGTCTTTCAAATTATTGCTTAACTTTACTCGCAAGCTTATTTTCTGCTGCTTGAACTGTGTTGAAAAGTAACATAGTAATTGTCATTGGTCCCACACCGCCTGGTACAGGTGTAATATGAGACGCAATTCCATCAACCTCACTATAGTTTACGTCACCGCAAAGCTTGTTGTTTTCGTCGCGATTCATGCCGACATCAATAACAACTGCTCCTTCTTTAACATGCTCTTTCGTAATAAATTTTGCACGTCCAATTGCTACAATTAATAGATCCGCTTGTTTTGTGAATGATGGTAAATCTGGTGTTCTCGAATGCGTATATGTAACAGTTGCATCCTTTTGCAGTAGAAGTTGTCCCATTGGTTTGCCAACGATATGACTACGTCCTACAATGACAGCATGTTTTCCCGAGATATCAATCCCTGAATACTCAAGAAGCTTCATCACTCCAAACGGCGTACAAGGTAAAAATGTTTCTTGACCAAGCATCATTTTCCCAACACTTACTGGTGAGAAGCCATCTACATCTTTTTCAACAGCGATTGTAGCAATAACAGTATCCTCATCAATATGTTTTGGGAGTGGTAATTGTACTAAAATACCATGAATATCTTCGCGATTATTTAATAATTCAATTTGTGCTAATAATTCTTCCTGTGTCGTTTCTTCTGCTAGTTTGATCAGCTCTGAAAACATACCAATGGCTTCACAAGATTTTTGTTTATTTCTCACATATGTAGCTGAGGCTTGGTTGTCTCCTACTAAAACAACCGCTAAGCCTGGTGTTAAGCCTTGCTCTTTTAAACGCGATACTCGCTCTGCTACTGAATTACGAATTTCTTGACCAATTTCTTTACCATTAATAATTGCACTTGACATAAACCTTAGTTACTCCTTCCAATTCCACACATTTTTATTGTTCTGTAAATTTAGAAAGTACGCCATTAACAAATTTTGACGAACTTTCGTCTCCAAATGTTTTGCATAACTCGATTGCTTCATTAAGTACTACTCTTTTTGGTGTTTCTGGCATGTATAATAGCTCGTATACAGCTAGGCGTAAAACCGTTCTTTCAATTTTGGGTAGACGGGCAAGTGACCACTTTTCAAGATGCTGCTCTAAAGTAGCATCGATTTCCTCCAAATGTTCAGCTGTTCCAGTAACAATCTTTTCGTAGAAGACATTTGTCGGTTGACCTTTAATATGCCCCATTGCTTCTTCGACTGTTAGATCGGTATTGTCTAGCTGAAACAAAACTTGCAACGCTTTTTCGCGTGCCTCATGTCGTTTCATGTAAAGCTCTCCTTCTTAAGTGGCATTAAGGTTTATAATAGCATAAATTCGTACAAGAAACACGAATTCAAGCAAGTTTTCAATAATCTGAAACCTTTTTCAAGCAACTTTGTGCTTATTTTAACACCCAACAATCAACTTTATTAGGTTTAATGTTGAAAATGATCTTCCACCAATATTGTTTAAATGCCAAAAATGTTATAATGGAGGAAATAAAATTTCATCTTCTGAGGTGTTCATGATGCATTTTGAAGTTCAATGCACAAGCTGTAAAAGAGCATTCAAATTATATGAAGGCGAGGAGCAATACAAGCAATTGAAAGAGCGTAAATCCCGTCTATTTTATTACGAGAATCGTAAACATAAAATACGCTTGGATGCCATACGAAATTTCTTTAGCCATTACTAGTGGAGGCAATTTATGAAAGAACATTATTATACAATTGGTGAAGTTGCCAAGCTCTCTAATTTATCAGTGCAGACCTTGCGATACTATGACCAAATTGATTTATTTAAACCAGCATATATCGATACTTTAACGAATTATCGTTATTATCATGATAACCAAATCTTTTATTTAGATATTATAAAATCTCTTAAGTATATTGGGATAGCCCTTGAAGATATAAAAAAGGCACTCGGATTAACTTCGGGAGAATTGCTAAGTTTTTTAGAGCAACAGGAACAACGTATAGAGGAAAAAATTTCACGTTTAAATGAAGCAAAATATACTTTGCATAAAACAAAAAATCAACTACAAGAGCAGATTGATATCCCTGTCTTCGGAGAGGTTTACGTTCAAGTAGAAGAAGAAATGTCCATTCTACAAGTGACTACTACAGAACTTACACCTATTTCTAACACGAATACTCACTATGCTACACTAATAAAAATCATTGAAAACGAAGGAAGTGTCTTAAATAGTCGTTACGGTTGTATTTATCCAATAGCCCCGTATTCAGATGTTAGTGACATTATTTATGATGCTATCTTTACACCGCTACTAACTGAGCGTACATTTTCTCAGCTTTCTCCAAATGTTAAGCAAACCATTAAACCGGCAGGCAAATATGCATGTATTGCCTTTATCTATCATCCTGATACATATTTTTCATTTTATGAAAAACTAAGAAAACACGTAGAGGTACAACAAAAAACCTTTGAGTCAAAAGTATATGAACTCTACATGCCAGCGACATTAACTTCTGAGCATGAAAAGAAGTTTATTGTTGAATTAAAAGTTAGACAACAAACTCTCTAATCTAACCGTGCCCTCGCATAAAATTAATTGTATTAACTTGTATAACTGTTCATCGAACCTTCCAAACTGATAAAAAACGAATAAAATTAAAACAAATCTTTTGACCCTATAGTTACTATAGGGTTTATTGTATTACGTGGAAATATTCTAGTAGATTTAAGTGAAGTTTGAAGGAGAAATGTATGAGTAAGAAACAAAATTTAACATTAGCTATTTTATTATCTAATCTTTTCATTGCTTTTTTAGGTATTGGATTAGTGATCCCTGTGTTACCAACTATTATGAATGAGCTAAATATTTCAGGCTCTGTTGTTGGTTATATGGTTGCAGCATTTGCCATCACACAACTTATCGTATCCCCAATTGCAGGTAAGCTCGTAGATAAAATCGGCCGCAAAATTATGATTGTTGTTGGTCTTTTTATTTTTGGCCTTTCAGAACTGTTATTTGGTTTTGGTGGCTCTGTTGAAGTACTTTTTATTTCACGTATGCTAGGCGGTGTGAGTGCTGCCTTTATCATGCCAGCAGTGACTGCATATATTGCTGATATTACTACTTTGTCACAACGTCCAAAAGCACTGGGCTATATGAGTGCAGCGATTAGTACTGGTTTTATTATCGGCCCTGGAATCGGTGGATTTTTAGCAGAATTCGGAACACGCATACCATTTTACTCCGCTGGTATACTTGGATTTTTTGCAGCTATCTTTTCAATTGTATTGTTAAAAGAACCGACACGTGCTTCAGATGATGAAGAGTCTGCACCATCAATGTTAGGCAGTATGAAGCGTATTTTCAGCCCACTATACCTTATTCCATTCGTACTTATTTTCGTACTGTCGTTTGGTTTAGCTGCATTTGAATCGTTATTTAGTCTATTTGTAGATCATAAATTTGCCTTTACGCCTTCAGATATCGCAATTATTATTACTGGAAGTGGAATAGTCGGGGCCCTTGCTCAACTATTGCTATTCGATGGGCTTATTAAGAAAATGGGCGAAATCAATCTGATCCGTGTATCTCTCGTCCTATCTGCTGTTCTAACCTTTGCTATGACATTCGTTAGCCACTATTTCGCGATATTATTTGTCACATTCTTTATTTTCGTCGGCTTCGATTTAATACGTCCAGCCGTTACCTCTTATTTATCAAAAATCGCTGGTAATGAACAAGGATTCGTTGGTGGTATGAACTCTATGTTCACAAGTCTTGGTAATATATTTGGGCCTATTTTAGGTGGGATATTGTTCGATATTAATTTAAACTATCCTTACTACTTTGCGACAATTGTTTTAGCACTTGGCGTGATACTTGCTTTGTTCTGGAAAAAGCCAAAGCATATTGAAATATAATAAAGTAGCGATACTATTCACTACTGATAAAATAAAAAAACAGGGATTGCCTTTCGATGAATACATCATCATACAGGCAACCCCTTTTTTTATTCTTGTACTGCTACTTCATCTTTTTCAAAGTGAATACCTGTAATGTGGACATTCACCTCTGCTGTTTCAAGAGCTGACATATTAAAAATAGCTTGGCGGATTTGAGTTTGCACTTCCTTCGCTACTTTTGGAATAGCAAAGCCATATTTCACAGAGCAAAATACATCAATCGAAATTTCACCAGTTTCAGTGACACCAGATTTAATGCCTTTATTGTGTACCTTTTTACCGAAGCGTTCTACTACGCCCGTTGCAATATTACCACGAGTTGCAGCAATTCCTTCCACTTCGTTCACTGCGATTCCCGCAACAACTTCAATTACTTCTGCTGCTACTTCAATTTTCCCAAGTTCTTCTTTTCCAGAAGGTGTTGGTTGTACGAAAGATTGTCCTACTTTCTCTGCCATACAAATATCATCCTTTCCCTTACACATCACAAACAAATGCTGTACTTACGCTTATTATACTATAAAAAGGAAAGTTTGGCTTCGTAAAGCCGCTTTAATTTATTTAGGACAGGTTTATGTCGATAAATATAAAAAGTTGGGCGATAAATCCAAAATTTTATTCGTTACATTATCAAAGTTTATCGATACAAATAAAAAGCGAAGTAAAATTGTAGATAAAATTGGATGATCACATAACGTGTGGTTGATTTCCGTTCCGACTTATATACATGGCATACGTTTTAACAAATGTCATCCACAAGTTAATTAAAAAAGAGTAAATAGTTACTATATACAACTAATATAAATGTAAAAATATAATAATTCCAAAGGAGGGACAGTAGCATGAATGTTCAATTGGGGAGTAACTATTATCTTAGTACACTAAAAAAAAGATGCTCGAATCGTTTATCAGATGATTTACTTTTGGGTAAAGATAAAATATCTAAAGCAACATATGAAATCAAATTATGTTTGAAATAAAAATAAGCTATAAAGAAAAATCTCTTCACAGCTTATTTTTATATTAATTATTTTTATTGTTCACTAGTTTGTGTGGATGGCTTTAATAAGAACCAAACAATTACTAAAGTTACTAATGCTAATATAAAAGTACTCATATAAATGAAATGTACACTTGAAGCTAATGCCTCTTGTGATTCGGTTACTACGTTTGCTGTAGTTGCTTCATGTCCACCAGAAGATACAAGATCAAGGTTTTTAATACCATGTGCATGAATCATCGTGTTGAAAATCGCCCCGAAAACTGCCGCTCCTAATGTTTGACTAAACGTATTGATAAATGTGTTTAAGCCAATTGCTGTCCCGCGCGTATGAGTAGGAACAGCTGCTTGAATTGTTACCATGTAGATAGGTGTAACAAGCCCCATTCCTAAGCCTAATAATCCAACTGCAACATAAATAAGGAATGCTGGTGAATCTATTGACAATGTAAATAATAAAAAGGCAGCAACTGAATTAACACTAGTTCCAAGTAGAATGATTTGTTTCGTATTTAAGTTACCAACTAATTTACCAGAAAAAATAGTGCCGAATGTCCACATAACAGGAAGTGGCATTAAAATGAGTCCGGCGTCTGTCGCATTTTTTCCTAATACACCTTGGCTCCAAATTGGAAGATACATTGTAATACTAATAAGCATTGCACCAGAAATAAGAGTTAGTATATTTATAATAGATAATGTACGGTTAGAGAAAAGTGCTAGCGGAATTAATGGTTCCGGCGATTTTTTCTCAATGAATAAGAAAATAATGAATGAAACAGCTGCAAAGATGAAGAGGCCTATAATTGTAATGTCCCCCCAGTTGTGCTTACTGCTACCTGTTAATAACGCATAAAGTAAAGCGATTGTACTTAATGAGAATACTGTTGCACCAAGATAGTCGATATGATGCTTAGCAGGCTTAATAGATTCTTTATAATAAATTACAATCATTAAACAAGCGATAATTCCAAATGGAATGTTTAAGAAGAAGATGTAGCGCCAAGAAAGAGAATCAACTAAAAATCCGCCAACTAATGGTCCGATAACACCAGAGACGCCCCAAACAGCACTAATCAAGCCCTGTGCTTTTGCACGGTCTTTCACTTCGCTATATAAGTCACCGATGATTGTCATTGTTATTGGCATAATAGCGCCAGCACCTAGACCTTGAAGGGCACGAAAGACAATGAGCTGTTCCATCGATGTAACGAAACCGCAAAGTGCAGAACCGACTAAAAATATTGTAGCTCCGATCAGTAAAACTTTTTTACGACCGAATAAATCAGCCAATTTCCCGTATATTGGAGTCGAAACAGCTGTGGCAAGCATATAAATTGCATATACCCAACTAACAAGTTCGACGCCTGACAAATCACTCGTTATACGGGGGATTGCTGTACTAACAATTGTTCCTTCTACAGCAGAAAGAAATGTCATTAACATTAATGATAAAATAACTTTTTTTCTCATATTTTCCCCTTCACGTTTATCTAGTTAAAATTATAATTTATAACTATGTATTTTTTATTATCTAACAACTATTAACTGTGTATCTTCTAATACGAGGAACAAGCCATCCATCCCCCATTGGAAGTTCACCATGATACGACCGCATATTTACATAAATAACCCTCTTGATAAGCGTTCAATATAGTACTCCACAAGACAAACATAAATTTTAACACAAATATCCATTAAAAAACCACCTCAAAAATAATTAAAGAGGTGGCTTTTATCAAACTTTATTACAAATTATCATTCTTTATTATAAACGATCAATCTTTTTTACAAAGGCCACATCACAAATGTTTAGTGACAAAAAGTCTGGTACTACAATTTTTTGAAACCCGCATTCTTACGTTATGCAAAAACATTCGCGAAAAAGAAGCTAGTGGTTTAACAGTTGTACTAATACTTATTGAACCTTAAGGATAGATATTTATCTCTGCATAAATCTCCATCTTTTGAAAGTCAAGTTCTACACTTCTCCTTTTTTACGTGCTGCCATTTCATCTTTCATTTCTTCTTTTAATCCTTCAATTGACTTTTGACGTCGCTTATTTTTTTCTTTAATCATTTCACTTTGCATAGGGTCTGCAAATTCCAAACTAATTTCCGCTTCATGGAGTTTTTCTTCAGTGTTCTTAACGATATCACGAATTCGTTCAACGTTATTGGATCTATCATCTGGTTTCGAATGTCTTGAATTAGCCATGGTAACCTCCTAAAATTTCGACGTTAAAATTAGTTTGTATTTTTTTTATGTTTATATGTACACTAATTTTTACTAAGAAAAGTGCTTTTGCCCTTTTAAGCACTGGACGGTGTGCTTGCCACGTGAAGAGACGCTAGTGTAACCAGCCGCTGAAGCGAATACCTATACATCATGAAAATTATAACTCTCTTACCTAAAAAGCCCTAAAGAGGGTAGTAATCCCTTAAAAGCTTTTTTACTTTAAATCAAATACCCCTGTTCTCTACTTATTTTTATACAAAAAAACTCCTAACCAATAAAAGTTAGAAGATAATAAAATTACGAGCTGCTTTGATCGATGTTCTACTCCCTAAGTCCCCGAAAACAATTACTTGCTTGTCCCTAGAACATCACTCTCTTTTAGAGGGCCAACTAACCGATTCAACGATTCTCGATGCTTCTGACAGCGTTGAATATCGCAGTTTTCGATTGACCGCCCGCGTTTAAAAAATTATAGCGAAATTTTCCGAAGTCAAAGTGATTTTTAATGAGATTACTATTTCGGTTGTTTTCTCAAAGTTGTTGCTAAACATATTAAACGGACAAAAAATAGCTTAAATATTAAACTAAAGTCCCCCCCTTTGTTTGAAGTTTCAAATCACAATTAAGATGATAAATAACTAAAAACCAACAGTCTCTTTGATAGCTGACCATTGTATTTCAGATTTAGATTCATTGTTAGTCATCATCGTTCCAACAAAAATGTCATCACTATTTTTATTATTCAAATAGTGTTCAATAGTTAAATTGATAATTTTCGAGGTATATAAATCTGATAATTCATTCTTAGGAACCCAAAATAACTCTCCTTCTTCAGATGGAATAAAGTTCATATGTTTTGTTTCTCCGAAGTAAACATATTGTTGACGTATTTCTCCGCTATTTTTTTCAAGCAGAATATATTTAAGCCTAAAGTTTTTGATTTCGTCTTTTTTAAAGCCTGTCTCTTCTTCGATCTCCCTATAACTAGCCTTCATTGGTGAATTAATTTCATTGGATTCCATATGACCTCCAATTCCACCCCAAAATTCAAAATTAAAGATTTTACTATTTTCCTTTTTCATCATTAATACACTTCCTTGATGAATCAGAAATGCAGTTGCCATTTGTCGGACTTCCAATAATTCCATCTCCTCTATAATTTCCACGTATTTTATTAACCTATACCGTTAGTTAAATAGTAACAATTTCCTTCAAAAACATCCATTATTTCCCTAAATAAAAAAGTTGTATGTAATGCCTGAACAACAGAAAGCGCCTGCCAGAACCGAGGGCTTTGGGATCACGCACTTTAAGCCGTCTAATAGCATGTGGATTAATATCTTTTAGTCGATATTTACTAGAATAATAAGACAAACGTTTTGTAATTGCGCAAGGCTAAGATTCAACGTCTAACGAGTCTCCAAATTTACTGATAAAAATATATTTATTACGTTTTTTATAGTGATTTCGGATAATATCGTTTTGTTTAATTAACCTTTTCAAATACATTTCTAATTCATCATCGAATGGTAGTTTTAAAACATCTCTCCCTTTCATAATGTCTCCCTCGATAATATAGTATCGTCTCCTTTGGGTTATTATTTTGTTATACGTGAACGCCGATTGCTCGACGGAATTGCCTCATACTACATACTCCTCAGTAAAATTTAATTTCGTTAACACTTCCAGTAAAAAATTTGCCTCCTACTTTGTATACCCGAACGAAAAACCAGTTTCGGACATGTTTCGGAAAATTTATTCCTTTACAATACATAGGGGAGTAAAATTAGAAATCGATATCGCTTTTTATAAAATTTTCGTTCTACTATATACTGCACACTAAAACGATAGATTTTGGGACAACTTTTAGGAAAAATTTATTCCTCCTCATTAAATTGCGTTCGTTATTAATTCCATTTCAGACACTGCATAAATAACGTTCTGCACCGTTAATGCGTCTCCCATGAATACGTACAAAGCGCCTTGACCTTCGCTGTAATATACATCAGTTTTACGTCCAGTCTGCTCGAGTATCTTCCGTTGAATATCTAAGATGCCTATTGTGATGTTCACTTCGTTCAATCCTCCTTATAATTCCGTTTGGTTTAGCGTCAAAACGCTTTAGATGGTAATTACACCAACTTATGATTTAAAACCGTTTTTAGCAACGGCTATAGAGGTGAAATGAAGGCGCTATGCTTTACTCATCCGAAACCCGACGAGAACTTTTGATAAGGAGATAAAGAAAAACGGCTACTCTGCAAAGTAACCGTTTTATAATCGCAGTTGGCGCTACGATTATGATACTAGTCGCTTGTTGGCGCAAGCTCTAGCGAATATTTGCCGATTCTGTTGGCGAAGGATCAGCATTGTATATGACTCTACTAGTTGAGCGTTTAACTCTTGGCAATGGATCTTTAATTGCGATAGCTGAGCGTCAAAATTAAGAGTAATTTCACCTTTCATATCTTTTAAATCAAATAAGCCTGAACGCTGATTAATTTTAGACAAATCGAGTAGGAGGGAGTGATTAACTCCCGACCTCTCACACCACCGTACGTACGGTTCCGTATACGGCGGTTCAATTAAGATGAATAACGCAAAGTTTCGTAACGAACTTGCAGACTTTTCAGCCCTTGGCTTTCCCAATAGGAATTGCCGAGGGTTCTGTGTAATATGGGGCTTTTTGAGATGCGCCAGTACCCTTTCCGGGTATTTCCCCATTCGTATGCCTTTCCATATGGAACTTTTAAACGAATGAGATTTCTGACTCTTGTTCGGGGTTTCTTCCAATTCTTCCAAAGACACATTCGCAATCTTCTCTTAATCCAACTATCTAGTAGTTTAAATATGGACGCGGTATCTGCGAGCGCAAAGTATCCACACCAACCAATTAGATATTGGTTGAGTTTTTCAATGCGGTATTCCATTGGATAGGGCATCTTTCTTGAGGTAATTTCTCGTATTTTCTTCTTCATTCGATGTAGGCTTGTTTTCGCAATACGGACCTTTGGTTCTTTATGACGGGTAAAACTAAACCCTAAAAACTTCCGATTCCACGGTCGGTCTACTGCTGACTTTTGTTCATTTACTTTAAGTCGCAGTTTCCCTTCAATAAATTGCTGCACACTTGCCATCGTACGTTTCCCTGCACGTTTACTTTTCACATAAATGTTACAGTCGTCTGCGTATCGAACGAATTTATGACCACGCATCTCTAATTCTTTATCGAGTTCATCTAACACGATATTAGAAAGAAGTGGACTTAGTGGCCCACCTTGCGGTGTTCCTTCTTCTGTACTTGAAACAACTCCATTTATCATGACGCCTGCTTGGAGATATTTACGGATAAGTTTTAATAATGATTTATCGCGAATTCTTTTCGCTAATGTTGCCATTAGTCGGTCATGGTTGACCTTATCAAAGAATTTCTCTAAATCCATATCCACAACCCAGCGATATCCTTCCTTCATATAACCCTTTGCTTTTCGGACTGCGTCATGAGCACTCCGATTTGGTCGGAATCCATAACTATTGTCCGAAAAAGTGCT